>JAPKYM010000210.1 GCA_026394315.1 Candidatus Bathyarchaeota archaeon
GAATACAGCCTGCCGCCTTGCCTCGGCTAGTATGTAGACTTCATCATCTATCCTGACTCTTGAATAGTCAATCTCAGGATTCACCATGACCGCGAGGTTAGCTGGAAGAGTCCAAGGAGTTGTTGTCCATATGAGTATGTACTCATTATTCTTACCATCTACTGGGAATTTGACAAAGATTGACTGGTCTCTTACAGTTCTGTATTCATCCGTAACTTCATATCCGGCTAGGGCTGTCTCGCAGCGTGGGCACCAGTGAACGACTTTCAAGCCTTTCTGCAGTAGACCCTTCTCTTCGGCCCTCTTTATTATCCACCACACGGACTCAATGAAATCATTTAGATATGTTAGGTAGGGTCTATCCCAATCCATCCACACCCCGAGGTCTTTGAAGACCTGTGTCTGGATTCGAGAGTTCTCTTGCGCGTAGCATTTGCAGGCTTCTATGAACCGCCTTATGGTTATGGACTCCTCAATCTCCCTCTTGCTCTTTATCTTGAGGTCTTCCTCAACCTTCACCTCTATTGGCAACCCATGGCAGTCATAACCTGGCTGATCTCTAACATCATAGTTCAACATTCTGCGGTATCTGATGACACTATCCTTGAGTATCTTGTTCCAAGCTGTGCCAACATGTGGTGGATTAGTAACGTAGGGTGGCCCGTCAAGGAAGTAGAACTTGTCTCTGCCGTGAAGTCTCTGCTTGACCCTTTCATAGATTCTGGCGTCGCTCCACCAACCCAAGATCTTCTTCTCAAAAGAATGGGGAGAGTAGTTGTGTGGTATCTTTCCAACAGCGGGCGCGGTCAATTCCAGCAGCTCACACCCATAAAGTCGATAGGGTCCTTATATTTTAGCTTCAGAAGGAACTCTTTATCTAGCCATAACACAAATAAGGCGCATTCAAACCTCCCGTTAGCATTCGTGAGGAATATTCGTTGTCTACCTCCAAGGCCGAGTTCTTGAGTTCGGCAGGCAAGTCCCTGAAGGAAGGGATCACTAGAAGGGCGCACGACCTCAGGTTCTCGCTTTCAAGAATCTCCAGAGCGTCCTACCTTAACTTCCTATGCATAGCAGCTATTGTCTTGGCAGCGGCTCTTCTCCGTTCTCTACCCTTAAGATGGGGTGCTTATCTCTCAGAATTTGACCCCTACGTCCAGTATCGACTGACAGAGCACATCGTGAACAATGGTTTCACCTCGTTCTTCACTTGGCACGACGCCATGAGTTGGTATCCTTGGGGGCGAGACATGGCAACTCAGAACTATCCAGGTCTGGCCTTCACAGCAGCTATGCTATACATGTTCCTGAAATCGATCGGTATCCAGGTCTCTGTGTTGGAGCTATGCGTATTCTTCCCAGTAATTCTTGGAACCGCTACTTGCGTTGTTCTCTATCTATTCGCTAAGGAGCTATGGGGTCGGGGTGTGGGAGTATTTGCAGCACTGTTTCTGGCATTTAGCTCATCACATATCTTCCGTACATCTGCCGGCTTTTTCGACGACGAGACTATAGGAATATTCGCGATGCTTCTCACATTCCACTTCTATCTGAAAGCTACATCAACTGACAGATCATTCAGGTCGAGCGTAATCTATGCCCTTCTGTCTGGGGCTTCAATGGCTTATCTTGCAGGTGGATGGGGAGCGTATAGATATCCGATGTCACTGCTGGCACTCTTCTCAATAGTTCTTGTGTTCTTCGGCAGATACTCCAGCCGTCTGCTCTCAACCTACGGAATCAGCTTCGGCCTTGCATTTCTAGCCATGGCGCAGCTTCCTCAGATGGGGTATGCCGCACTAAAGGAATGGTCAACTCTGACAATTCCAGGAATCTTCGTGATACTCTGCGGCTATGAATTCTTCCGAAGAGCCAAGACTAGGACGATGAAAGTCGGAGGAGCAGTGGGTGTCTTGCTGTTCCTTGTAGTAGCGGCTGTTGTGCTTTGGCAACATGGTCTAATTGCGCAGCTTGGCGGCAAGTTCTGGACAGTTCTTTATCCCACAACGAGGGTTGACATGCCGATAGTTGAGTCTGTCGCTGAGCATCGTATGGCCACATGGGCCTCCTTCTTCCACGAGTTCGGAATGTTGACATTGCTTGGAATATTCGGATTCTATTTTGTAGGTCAGCGTCGCAGGGACAAAGATCTCTTCGTTATTCTGTTCGGTCTTACCTCAATCTACTTTGCCTCATCCCTTGTCAGACTGTCCCTCATACTGGCGCCAGCAATTGCACTACTGGCAGCAATAAGTGTGAGTGAGATTGCCACACCAGCTATGGATATCATAAGGGAAGCAGTGATCTTCCCGAAGAGAAAGATACGCTTCACTACAAGAGTTGGAAGAGAGTTCGGCGTCGCGATACTGCTTGTTCTGCTCCTCATAATTACTCCAACATTCAGCGGCGCTGTCCGAGCAGGCTATGCGCCAGCAACAATAGTGACTTCGAGTCTTCCAACAGTTAAACAACTTCCTCAAGACTGGCTTGAAGCTCTGACATGGATGAAGGACAATCTGCCGGATAATGCTGTAGTCTTCTCTTGGTGGGATTATGGATACTGGATAACCGCAGTTGGTGGTAAGAAATCTCTTTCAGATAACGGAACTATGAACACGACACAGATATCTGTGGTCGGTAGGGCCTTCCTCTCAGATTTTAACGTAGCCCTACCCATACTCAAAAGATACAATGTTAGTCATGTGGCCGTCCTTGTAACATGGTACATGCAGGCCAACAGTGTCAAATTCTACGGTTTCGGTGAAGACAGCAAATGGTACTGGATGGCCCGAATAAGCAATAACTCAGTGCTGGACGGCGAATCCATTCATTACTATGCGCGAAGAGTTGGTGAAGGACAGAATGCTTACACCAGATACGACCGGGTCATAACAGTCGCCGACAAAGTCGTCTCAAACCAGACGATCGTCGACAACGCAGGAGTCTCAAACTCAACACTACTTGGACTGACAATGTCAGGCGCTTACTCCAGCCAGGCAGGAAATGAATTTCTCAGACCTGTATTTGTTTCCTCCAACAAGTTTGTTCTCGTCTACGAGGTCAAGTATCTGACACTTACCAGTGTCAGTCTCAATGTCGGAAAGCTCAACGTGAGTTATCCCGAGAAGGTGGAGTTCACTGGAAGTCTGTCAGACAAGGAGTCCAGACCTCTAGGTAACTATACAGTGCATCTTCAGTATTCTCAAGACAAAGGCCGAAGTTGGTTCTCAATAAAGGATGTCCAAACCTTCCAGAACGGAACCTACAAGTATGAATGGTCTCCGGGAGTTGGCGAATACAATGTCAGAGCGCTTTGGTCTGGTCTTCCAGACAAGTATGCATCAGCAACAAGTGCCCCTCAAACGTTGACTGTTCTCAAAGGCAAGCCCACGGTGAAGTTGACCGTAGACCCAACTGTTGTCTCAGTTGGACAGAATGTCAGCGTAGATGTTAGGATATATCCAGAACTATCTGACGGTCAGGTGACGTTCGAAACCAGCGCTGACAATAAGAGTTGGGTGCCCGCAATAATCGGGCAACCACTGAAAGGCGTCTTCACACCCAAGTGGCGTCCTGAGACTGCAGGGGTCTATCGTGTCAGAGCCTCATGGACAGGAACTGCAGAGTACCAGGCTATGACCAGTGAGGTATTAGAAGTCACAGTCAAGTGACAAAAGTAGTGAGACTTGGAAAGTAGCGTGGTTAGGAGATATAACCGACAGTCTTCTCTGAGACCTTGCCTTTTAGAGCAAGGTCCATATCTTCCTCAACCTCTTGTATCTTAGATTCGATCTTAGCCATCTTTGTGATGTCGTCCTCGATGCCTGCAAAGTCCAGATCTATGTCAAGCAGTCTTACCAAGACCTTCAGAACACTCTTGGCTGCTCTGGGATCTGGCACGTAACCAATAGTTTCACCCAGCAGACATAAGGCAGGAAGCTCTCTGGGCTGTGCAAGTCCCAGCATCAGGCCTGACACTCCAACTACAGGTATGCCTGCCTTATTTACTACCACGCCCAGTCGATTGAGTCTCTTTACCAGTTCTGGGCTTGTTGCGGCGCCAACGACCGTTGCCTCTTTTTTCCTCTTCGAAGTATATCCTCCAACAATAACTGCAAGTCTGGCTGAATGTTTGGTTGCGTAATCCATTATCATGTCCGCAATCTCATATTGGCCAGCCGAACTCTGAGGTTGGCAGTCTCCTGTTATTACAATGATCTCTTTTCTATTCCTCTTGCTGCGCCAGTAGTAGAACTCGTTTCGTGGAAGTCTAACAACACCATGTTTATCGACAATCGCATAATAGGGGAATTGCGGAGAATAGATAGTTGCGATTCTCTTTGCCTTGAGGCTTCTTATGATCTCTTGGGCTACTATCCTACCGACAGAGCCGAGACCGGGTAAGCCCTCGATGATTATGGGTTCATTCGGTTTGGTCTTCGCTTCGATCATCATTGTCTTCATTGAGGTCCAGTCTCTGCATTCTGTATCTAGCGTACTTGTCTTGCGGTGAGAACTTAGGCGGTATCGGGCTCTTAGTTGCGATGTTGCATTTTGGGCATATGTCTTTAAGTGTGTATTCTCTGCATTTTGTGCATCGTCTTATTTGCCATTTC
>JAPKYM010000312.1 GCA_026394315.1 Candidatus Bathyarchaeota archaeon
GAAGATGCAGATCGGATATATCAAAGAATTCGGAATGTCGCTGACAAGGTAGGAGAAAGGAATCTAGCTTACGCCCACCCGGATTGCGGCCTTCGAGGCGTTCCTCTTGAGGTCTCAGAGCTCATTCTTCACAGACTATCTGAGGCCGTGACGAGATACGACTCTGACTCATAGATCTCATTGTTTAAGGCCAAAGAAGCATGCCCAACTCTTCTTACCGGTTTATGCAGCAGCCACTTTCTCTCTCTTCCAAAGGGGTGAGATTTCTCTCAGGCGCTGGATTGTCACTGCCAAGGAATCGCAAACGTAGTCGATGTCGTCATTTGTGTTATCTCGACCCAAGCTGATTCTGAGCGAACCGTGAGCTTGGACTTCGTTCAGGCCTATAGCCATGAGGACGTGAGAGGGCATCAGTTTCTTCGACGAACAGGCGGACCCTGTCGATGCAGCAATACCTTTCTCGTCCAGACTCAGCAGCAATGACTCGCCCTCAATCCCTGAAAACCTGAAATGAGCGTTGTTTGGTAACCTCTCGGTAGGATGTCCATTGAGATATGACTCTTCAACCTCGGTAAGCACCTTTTTGATGATCTCGTCGCGTAAATCGGTAATTCTTCTAGCATCGTCTTCCATTCGGGTATTGGCCAGATAAGATGCTTTACCCATCCCAACTATTCCGGCCACATTTTCAGTTCCAGATCTCAGCCCTCTCTCGTGCCCCCCGCCTTGCATTAGAGTTTCGATTGTTACTCCCTCTCTCTTGAACAGCGCTCCAACGCCTTTCGGCCCGCATATTTTGTGGGCCGAGATTGAGAGAAGGTCAGCTTCCATTTTGTTCAAATCGATTGGGATCTTACCTGTCGTTTGGACGGCGTCTGTGTGAAAAATTGCTCCATGTTCGTGCGCTATCTCCCCAATCTCTCTGATCGGTTCAATAGTTCCGATCTCGTTGTTCGCATGCATCACTGTCACTAAGAGAGTCTCTTTCGTAATGCTTTTGCTCAATGATTCCAAGCTTACCTTCCCGCAACGATCGACTGGAAGATATGTTACGTTGAAGCCCACTGAGTCAAGATACTGACAGGTCTCCAAGACTGCCGGATGTTCTATCCCACTGGTAATGATGTGTCTTCCTTTATCTTTGCTTTTGAGAGCAACCCCTTTGATTGCTGTGTTGTCGGATTCAGTGCCACCACTTGTGAAGAAGATCTCTTTGGGAGATGCATTAACGAGCTGCCCCACTTGTTTCCTTGCGTTCTCCATTCCTTCGTAGGCTTCGCGGCCGAATGAATGGATGCTTGAAGCATTACCGTATTTGTTATCAAAGTAGGGGATCATCGCATCAATGACTTCTCGATCCACTTGCGTGGTAGCGGCATTATCAACGTAGACTTTTCGCATCTCAATCGCCAAAGTATGAAATCGTCAAGTAGTTATAACATCGTTATATTTGAAGGTTATCTACAACCGTTCCCATAGAGGAGGCCTACGTGAGCCACGAAAAGAGACCAGCCTTCTCAGTATTTAATCTTGGATCGCAGGTATATGGTTTATACCTGACATCTCTTAATCTGGGATCGGGTCGGATGTGTCGTAGATGAGGGGAATGTGGGCGTCATTATGTCTGGCTTTGGGATTGCTAATGCTAACAGTTGGGATGTATACGGATCAGTGGAGCTATCTCACTGCCATTATGAGGTCTCATGGCGTTCCTTAGGTGACATTCTGATGACAAATCAAGAGAGTAAGTCAGGACGTTCCACCTCAAGATTTCCGTACTCGATATTTCGGAACTTTGTTGAATTGTTGGGCTTTCTCTTGTTGAACCTCCTTGCATTCAGGTATATCTATCCGTTTCTCAAAATAGAGGCCTTTGCATTACCGGTTCCTGTACTGGTCAGTCTGAGATCCACATACAGCCTTGTCGGCGGAGCACTGGATTTCATTCAAGTTGCTTTGTCAAAACCACTTCTACCACTCATCTCTTTCGCAGTGATCTTCATCGTAGGCACCGTGTTTGGTAGGCTTCTTTGCGGGTGGCTCTGCCCCATGGGTTTCATCCAAGATCTGATACTTAAGACGAAAGGGCGCCAGACAAGAGTGAGTGACAGAAAGCACGAGAGTCTACTGAAGCTCAAGATTATCTTGTTGTGTGCAGTCCTCTTCATTTCAGTGACTCTCGCAATCTCACTCCATCGCGATCCTGGGACCAGCTACAAGGATGCTTTGGGGCCCTTCGCAGGAGGGTTAGTGCTCCCGATAGAACCAGAGACGGCTCTATTTTCTTCTTTCCCGAGATTGGTTCAGACGGGCACGGAATCCGGACTACTGAACTTCACGACCCCAACTTCTCCTGGCTATATGATGGCTTTTGGGTTTGCCCTTCTGGCGATCTTTCTTGCTGGTGCCTACATCACTCCCTGGTTCTGGTGTAGATACGTGTGCCCGACCGGAGCATTGATGGGGCTATTTATGAGATTCAGTTTTCTTGGATTGAAAAGGGATCCATCAAAATGCAAGAAGTGCGGTGAGTGTGTCAATGCTTGCCCTATGCAGATCAGAATACTCGATTTGCCTTGGGAGAAGTTCAATGACCCAGAGTGCACACTCTGCCTTGAGTGCGTAGGCGCTTGCTCGAGCGGTGCCTTAGCCACGAAGTTCCCTTGAGTATATGAAGGGGCATCCTCCTCATGAGTGGAGCACGCTTTCCTGAGGCGCGGCCAATAAGACACAAATTAGATAAAAGTGAACCGCTAACCAAATATCTTGCATCGGTTCATTCGGTTGCCAAGCCGGGTTTGCCGAACGGTTCAGGCGGCGGGCTGCAGACTAGTTGTTCAAGGAAAGCAGCTGAAACCCGCAGTAC
>JAPKYM010000258.1 GCA_026394315.1 Candidatus Bathyarchaeota archaeon
CCCGAGAAGAATATTTTTTTCACGTTCATGCTAGGATTTTCTTTCGTCTCTTCTAGTTTCTTGCACCCCTTAAAAGGCATCCGTGGAAGCCTTGAGTGAGGTGGTGAATAGTGAGCACAGAGAAAGTGGAGTCCGCTGAGCAGTTTGAACCCACCACTCCAGAAGTCTGCGAGATCTGTGGAAAACCTACACCAAGAATAGAATTATGGAATATCAGCTTCCTTGCTGACGAATCCTCGGGGCGAAAGATAAAGGAAGAAGATGATTGGTTTGAGTACTTTGATGTTTGCCCCAGCTGCTACCAGAAGGTGCGCAGCATCGCAGAATCCGAAACGGAACACGTTAACCCTTCATTTCAGTATTGCTACTTCTGCAACCGGCCTACTCCTGACGGCTATGGATGGAACATCTGCCAATTCTCCTCGGAATTGGTGAGCTTGAGAGCACTAAAGAAATTGTTAAACCCACACGATACCACGGGACAAGTTCCCGATAGTTCAAGATTTCAAGCTGCGATTCTCTGTTTGAACTGGTTTTAGGCTTAGTCACACTTCGTTCTTTGAGAAGGCGGCATAGCTATCCTCATTCTACTCAGAAGCCCTATGCTGTAACCTCTACCAGCGAGTATTCTAGCTAGAACCTTTCCTGCGAGT
Source organism: Candidatus Bathyarchaeota archaeon (assembly GCA_026394315.1). Taxonomy (GTDB): domain Archaea; phylum Thermoproteota; class Bathyarchaeia; order 40CM-2-53-6; family RBG-13-38-9; genus JAPKYM01. Next base: position 654 of record JAPKYM010000258.1, read on the forward strand.
TGTTAACCGGTAGGGTCTGGTTGACCGATCGATTGATAGCATCTTTTTCCTGGCTAAGATATTGGTTGCCCTGCGGATGACTTGCTCATTCTCCTTGCTTTCTCTTGCCAAGTCCCTCACCGTATCTATGCCCTCGGCCACTCTTCGGATAATCCATGTCTCTAGGATCCTCTGATCAGCGATCCTGCAGATCCCCTTCTCAATCGGAGCGGTTATACCTCGTTTTTCTCTCAAATCCATGAGTCTATTGCAGAGTGCGTCCTCCCACACTCTGTCCGTGTGCGAAGATTGTAGACTGCATTCCTTAGCTATGGTATCCCATCTCACACCACTTTCAGCGACGATTCCCATGTCATCTATATCGCCGTCCCTATCGGTCACGCTCTTGAGCAGGAATATGTCCTCCTTGGAAAGAAGTCTCACCTGTAGATTTCCCTCATTGAATAGCTTACAGCTTCTCTTGATCATGCCCTTTGAAAGGGAGAGCTTGTCAGCCACAACCTGCTCAAATATGTCCCACCTGAAGCCGTCAGGATTCTCCAGAATGGCACTCGCCCTCATCCGTGTGTAATTTATGGTCAATCCTTTGTGCGGATCTTTGTATCCTAGACTCTGGAGAGCTGAGATGAGCACGTTGACCTCAACTTTGTTCTGTAACACGACATCGATGTCTTTTGTAGCCTCCTTGAGTCCATAGAAGGACATCGCCGCCCCTCCTGTTATGAAGACAGTGATCTTCTCTTCAAGCGGTGTCTCGAGTCCGTGCAATTCGTGCTCAACATATTCCTTGTTGAAGTTGCGGCGCTCACTCATACGTCGACACCATACTCACTTGCCTTCTGCTTGAATTCACTCCACCTCGGGAGAGTAGCATCGACCTGACGCTCATGAGTATCCAGAAACTTCAACATACCCTTGACCTGGTCTTTCAGATTCAACATCTCGGCCTTTCTCAGAAGCTGCTCCCGGTTGATCTTCGCCTTGACAAGTAAGATCAAGGCGTAGATGACGTTGGTGACACCGTCCACAAGCAACGTATGCAGAAGGACATCTTCAGCCTTCAACCCGCTTCGTATTGGAGAATAGTAGTAGTATTTGACGTGGGATATCAGCGGTACGCCATACCTCGGAAGTGCTGTGGTAGCGGTGGGTTTGAAACGTTTGTCCTGGATCTTTTCCCCCTCAGGCACACGCATTATGAACTGAGACCCCGAAGCCCAAATGATCACCGCTGCCTCAGAGCTTTTGGCTGCAACCATCGAGTTGACATAGCTTGAAAACTCATGAGTAAACTCGGCAACCTTGCTAAACTTTGGATTGATCTTGATGCCTCTGTCGTCTTTGCTGACTATGCCATGAGCCATCAGGTTCCTCAGAGTTCTCCACTCTGTTGTCTTTGACACGGACGCAGGAGCCGGGCCTTCAAATCTAAGAAGTGGAAGCATCTGTGAAAAAGCCAGAAGGGACTCCCAAGGGACATGGGCTTTGGCAAGCATCATGTCGCGAAGAAGTTGAGCATGTTTTGCCTGACTCATCCTCACCAGCTTTCGCATACCAACCCGCTCAACCGTCACGAATCCCCCTGTCTGTAGCTGCTTAACAACTTCCGTTGCTGTTGGCTGAGACTTTCGTATACGCCTAGCGAGCGCCGATATTGAAATAGGTGACTGAATGATCTCTTTAAGCGCAATCAACTCAGTCCGGGATAGCTCATAGGGTCCCAGAGGTTTGTTCATAATCATTTCATTAAACCAATGAGCTTAAATACTTTATCGGTTTAATGAAACGAACATACTATCACCATCCAGAGAAACAAGAAAAAGCCCAAAGACTGCACAATTCAAGTTAAACCCATGCGATAACACGGGACAGGTTCCCGATAGTTCAAGATTTCAAGCTGTGATTCTCTGTTTGAACTGGTTTTAGGCTTAGTCTCACTTCGTTCTTTGAGAAGGCGGCATAGCTATCCTCATTCTACCCAGAAGCCCTAAGCTAGAAAGGAAACCATTGTAGCTATTGGTATCTGGCAGTCAGCAGTAGCTGAGTCTTAGGCTTCTTGATGGGTTGTTTGTGTTATTCTTAGTGTAGAAGATTCTGAATCAAGATTTAGGCGACCTGAGAAGACCTTGAAGAGAGGTATCGGAACGATTAGCAAACGTTATCTGTATACGGCAAGCAGAGATGTAGGCAGTCGTAATGCCGATGACTTCTAATAGTATCCAGAATGCAAAGCGCAATTCTTATTCGATCGTAAGTAGGGTGTATACGTAGGATGTCCACTTTCAATGCTCTGTGCAGCGACCTAGTCAAACTGGACAGTATGCTAGGTTCTATGCAGGCTAGGGGAAAGGTCGATGCAGCAGTAGATGAGATTCTGGAGAGCATAATCTCTTTCGTCACGCAACGAGAGAGATTCTGGTTTAACGGGGATCCCAGCGCAAAGACATTTGTGACGTACCATTCGTGGAGAAATCTTCGTCTGATCTTCAGTAAGATGAGAAATAGGTTTGCTGATGCACCTCTGGTACACGATAACCCACTTGTTGCCGATCAGGCTAGAGAGGTTGTCCCCAAGATTCTGCAGGTCTTGCCATCTCT
>JAPKYM010000106.1 GCA_026394315.1 Candidatus Bathyarchaeota archaeon
AAAGGCGCAGTCACTTCAAAAGTCAAAATTAAGATTCAGGTACCTGCCACGATAACAGCAGTAATCACTAAGGAAGCCGTGGAGGACCTGAATATTGAACTTGGAGATGTTGTCGAAGCGGTAATAAAATCCACGGAAGTAATGGTGGGAAAAGAATAGGACTTCTTTGACATTCCGCCTTACGGATTCAAGATCTTGATGGCACTGTTGTGACTATGTGAACCTCCCATCGTCTTTGACGCTAGCAAGTTTGGCCACATTTTCTTTGAGCCATCCAATCTTTTCCACATTGTGCGCATCGACCTGTGGGACGTAGGGCTTTATGTCTAGGAGAGGCGTGCCATCCACTATATCCAAATCTTGAATGTGTAGTATTCCATTCTCCACTTTTACAAGTCGCACAACTGAAATACCGATCGAGTTGGGGCGAGCAGGCGCCCGAGTGGCGAATACTCCGTGCAATTCCTTGTCAAGATACGGTGTTACTCTCAGTGAAAACGTCTTGCAGAGATGAAAATGATATATCAAAATAATATGGGAAAAGCCTTCGATACCCTCAAGCCCATCCACGTACTTGGGGAATATTTCAACCGTACCCTGACTACCTACAGCACATGCCGATTGTATCGGCGTGCCACGGGTGTCTTTGAATTGAGAATGTATGATTCCTATTGGTTCAAATGTTATTCTGTTCATTACTTTGCTTCACCAGAGTCCCAAAGCGTCTACGATGCTTGGATCTTGTCTAGAGTCATAACATTATCTGGGAGGGGTGGGAACGATATTCGCCTCAAGAAGCGTGCCTCCAATTACCTCGCAGCAGGTACTATGTGCAACAGATTACATATTCTTAAGCGACCCTCTAAACAAGAGTGTGTCTGGTGAATAACTATTGACTATCTTGAGCGATGAGATAATTGAGATGATGAAGAAGAGCCAGATAAAATATCTCGCTACAGCAGGCCGATCTGGAATACCCAACGTAGCTGCTATTGGAAGCCCGATAATCGATCCAACAGATAAGAGTCAAATTCTAATCGCCAACATTTCGCTAAACAAGACCATAGAGAATCTTCAAGAGAACAAGAACGTAATGGTCCTGTTTCATACACCATTTACAACGGAAACTAGACCGCCTGACTTCAAAACTTATCAGGTAACCGGTGTAGCAGACGAGAAGAACCTTCCTGTTGACAGACGAGCGAAATGGGAACTACAACGGTTCCCAGCGGCTGTCAGCAGCTACAAATTTATGCTCCAACTTCCTTCTTGGGGTTCTACCACGGACCGACTGATCTTCTGATAACGATTCTTATGGGAAAGCTTACGATTCAGAACATATGAAGAGACTTTGATATCGAGTATGAGAACGAGAATTCATGTAGCGATATTTATCGCCTTGTCGATTTTGATTCTCTTTGTACAACATCCAGTTATGGGAAGGCAAAAGGCGTTTGATTTTGCTCTGACTGATATTCACGGTGAAGAGTTCCAATTGTCTGACCATTTGGGAAAGGTCGTTCTGATCAACTTCTTTGCGACCTATTGTGGGTCGTGTCGACAAGAAATGTTGGAGCTGAAAAGCGTTTGGCAGAGATTTTCGTCAGATCGCTTCGTAGCAGTCTCAGTGAGTGTTGATATGTATCAAGATACTGAGAATGTCCTATTGGATTTCGCCAAGGAATATGAGATGAATTGGACTGTTGTCCAAGACATCGTCGGGATTAGTAGCCAATACAGTGTCGGTGCCATACCGACTCTAGTACTAGTTGACCCCGAGGGTTATGTTGCATACACTCATGTGGGTGTCACTGGAGAATCAACTCTTAGTCAAGAGATCCAGGGTCTGCAGACCACAACATCCACACCACGCCAAAGAACCGATATGATTGATTTCTGGCGCAATTACGGTATGTTGTTTTTGGTCGGAGTCTGCACCGCTGCAATCATTTCTGCTTTGTTTCTAGCCATCAGACATGAGAAGAACCGAAAGCCTAAGACACTTTATGCGTCCGAAAACCTCTGCAATTCCAGAATCCGACCGCTGGAAGCCTAGTAGCATAATTGTTTCAAGTGAACATGGTTCACGGTTTCTGAGGTCTTGAGATGTTACCAGAAACGTTGATCCTCAAGATGCGTGTCGCGCCGTTACTATAGCCACTATTCCAATGATAATTGTTACTACGCCCAAGAGTATGAGGGCAGGTTGAGTTGCCATACGACATGGATGCTCAGCCATGCCGCATACCCCAATCAGGTATGTGGGTACCAATGCTACAACAACTCCCAAGGCTGCCATAACAAATCCAAGCGCCCTCCTAGTCTCAGTCTGTTTGCTAACAATGAGAAGGATGCCTGTAACAACTATCAAAGCTCCTAGACCTACCTCTGCCATGGCAGTCCAGTAACATTTCATTGGAACCTGTGTTCCAGCTGCTGTCTCGAGCAACATGCCATAATA
>JAPKYM010000249.1 GCA_026394315.1 Candidatus Bathyarchaeota archaeon
ACCCAATCGGAGAGATATCCTCAGCGGGACTTATGCTAGATTTCCTGGGCACTTATCATGAAGACAAACGACTCTCAAAAGCGGCTGAATCCATTGAAAACGCAGTGAAGCGATACCTTACAAGCTCAAAGCCTGATGAACTTCCAATAGAGCTCAACGGGAGAGCAGATACTAAGGCTGTAGGGAAAGTCATATCACGAATGATCACGCCCGGTCCACCATAGCAAGTCGGGAATAGAGGCTGCTGCCTCTGTGGCGCGCCATCCTCGGTGCAAACAACTTCTATTCAGTGGGTAACCTCTTCTTCTTTGACTTTACTCGCAAGGAGATTATCACAATAATTACGTCTGACAATGATGCAACTTAGACCCAAGAGCTCAAGGACCCCATCGCGCGCGCCGAGTAGGACAGACAAGGATCAGGAAGCTGGAAGTCAAAGCTATTGAGATTAGTTGAACCTTACGTCCTCTAGAGGCAGTATTTCAATGGTGTGAACATCCACAACTGTCGAGAGTGACAGAGATATTATCAGGAATGACTCTTGCTCTACCCGGTTTCCGGTTTGATCGCAGCCTCGCACGTCCTGTTCGGAGTCATAGCAACCTTCACGGTCTTTGCAGTGATAAGGCTAATCGGGATACATTCCCCTCCCAACACATTCTATCCTCTGCTATTCTTCATGACGCTGTTTCCAGACTTGGACCACCTTTACTGGATGAAAGTCAGCCTCCACCACTTGATCCCCTACAGGATCTGGGATCTGTTCGACTGGAAACTCAGAACAGTGCACAACTCACTGACCTTTTTTCACTACTGGATCTATCCTCTTGTTATACTTGCGCTTCTGGCTGCTCCGCTTGAGACCTCAAAGAAGAACAGATGGATCATTCTTGGAGTAGTCTTGGGCTGGACGGTGCATCTAGCACTGGACGGGGTCATGTATTTTGTCTGATGCAGGATTGAAGAAATGCCCTTTCGAGCAGCTCGCGCGCGCGCTCATACCTCGATCTCTTATCACATGATGCAGGATAGCAGAGCATCTCTGGAGATCTCGTCACCGACTTCCAAACTCATTCTCCCAAGTCTTCTGGGAATCAGCTTGACATGTGGATCACTCAGGTACAGCCCTATCCCTCTGTATTCTTGCCCGTTGACTGCAGCTTGTTTTTCGGGACGAACGAAGTGAATATACCCGCCCTCGATGAAGTCAACACTTAACGACCCCTTGATCAATTCCAAAGTTGATGCACATAGTTCCTTGCAGCCGCTCCAGAGAGCCCCGTGACCATAATGTGGTAAGCCCCCCTCCGTACTGAAGAGGATCCCGCCAAATTCAAGTGGTAGAGGGGTTGCGAAAAGCGGAGTTGGAGAAGACGCCCTCAACAGGGTGTACCTATCTAGAACCTGCCCCACTCTGAATGACGTGGGAGCCTCGGCAATCATCTTACTTTTCTCTATCAGGGGTTTCGGATCAAGAGCGTAGCCTCCTTTGGCCCTCAGTCTGTCCTCAGGAGAACGAACCTCAACGTGCATGTGACGGTCCGTCCAGAAATTGAAAAAGGGACTCCATACTAGCCTGCCCATAACATCGCCTGGTGCTAGGTGGTCTCCAACCTCAACTTCAGGTTCAACATGCAGGATCTTTACACATGTTCCAATTACTCCCGTCGCAACAACTATAATGTAATCATTCATCAGTCTCAGTTTCCGAGCTTCCAGCACGGTTCCCTCTATTGGGCTGCGAGCGGCTTCAACGCCTCTTACTTTATACAAGTCTACAGAGGACAGATGTCTATGCCCATAATAGGGACTGTTCGTGAAAGATAGAAATCCATCCTCAGCAGAATACAGCACTACACCTCTGCACTCCGCGATAGGCATCAACTGCGCTCATTCCCTCCTGTTCACGCTAGTGAGGATTGATGTGTGGGCTAGCCGAAAGGATCACACCATTATTGCTACTAGCTTGCTCTGTCTGACTCCTCTCTTGGTCATAATCTCCTCCGACAACTTCCTAGCAAGCTTCGCATCGCCCTTTACAGGGATTATCTCAAGACAGTGATTGTCATCAAGATGAACATGGGTAGTCGAACTGATTAAGCTCTGGTAACGGTGTTGCACATCAGTCAGATCCTCCTCTAGACCTCTGACTCCATGATCATAAATCGTTACGAGGCCGCCAGCAACTGTTCCTTTGGTTTCATGGATCCATTTGTGCTCATTCAGGAAACTGCGCATAGCAGCTTGAATTGCCTTCGACCGGTCATAGCCCATCCTCTTCACAGCAGAGTCAAACTCCTCAACGAGGTTCTTAGGAGCAGAGACACTGAATCTGCAAACGTTCTCTGAACTCAAAGCCTTCTTCCCTACCAAATGATTGATCTTGCAAAGTTTTAATACCTATTATAGTGTTACTAACCTATAGAAAAGTATTATCGGAAGTTCATGAATGCACATCCCAGATGGGTTCCTTGACTACACCATCTGTGCCATAACATACGCGGGCTCAATCATATTCTGGATACTGGCATTCAGAAAAGCCGGAAAGAATCTCACCGACAAACAAATTCCCCTCATGGCAACCCTGACAGCCATGTTCTTCGCAGCTCAAATGATGAATTACCCCATAATAGGTGGAACTACAGCCCACCTGCTCGGTGGCCCAATAGTAGCTCTCACATTGGGGCCATATGCTGGAATGATCTCAATGACCATAATCCTGCTCATCCAAGCACTATTCTTCGGCGACGGTGGAATCACAACACTAGGCGCTAACGTGTGGAACATGGGAGTCATTGGAGTATTCATTCCCTATGCCGTTTTTGTCCTCATCACCAAGATCCGGAGAAGTAGGAGGGCTTTGCTTATCGGTGCATTCATCGGTGCCTTCCTGGGAGACGTATTAGCAGCAGTCTTCGCAGGCTTGGAACTTGGATCATCCAGCATCTTCCCGTACGCAGCACCAATCGCAGTCGCCACAATGGGCATCCACCACTCCTTCATAGGAGTCGGCGAAGGCATAGTCACAGCTGGAGTCCTGAGGTTCTTGCTGAAGACCAGACCCGACCTTCTTCAACTCCCCCAATTTAAGCTCCTCACAAAAGAGCTCTAGGCACCAGCAAGAAAAAGATGAGAATCAAGATGAATAAAGACAGGAGCTTGATACTCGTCGGCGTTCTTCTTTCTTTGATCTTGGTCGTTATCGGAACCATCTGGCTATCACACTCTCAAGAGACGCTGGACAGGATCGCTGAACACTTTGGTGCCAAGAAATCTGCCATCTGGAACCCGCCGCTGCCAGAGTACGAAATCACAGGATTCCAAGGGAGTACTATGATGAGTATCATAACTGGATCCGTCTTCACACTTCTCGTTTTGTGTGTTGCATTCATCGTTGGAAAAGGGCTCAAAGCAAAGACTCAGGATTGAGATTGACGTTGCTAGGAGAGTTCCTGAAAGCGTTCGAGGACATAATGTATCTTGAGAAGTACACAGAGTCAAAAGGGATGCTCCAGAAAATCAACGCCCTGATCAAACTTCTTTCCCTTACAGCCATACTGTTATCTGCTGTAGTGTCCAGAAGCATTTATTCTCTGTTCGCATTGTTCGTCATAGTCATCTCACTCTCCACACTCTCAAGAATACCTTTGGGATATCTTTTGAGGAGAGTAACATTATTCATTCCGGTCTTTGCTGCAGCCATAGCTTCACCTTTGCTTTTCATAACGCCCGGATCAACTGTAGCCCACATCAACATAGGACCACTCATAATCCAAGTCACAATCGAGGGAATCGAGAAGGCATCCATCTTCACTTTCAGGATATGGATCTGCGTTGCAGCCCTAAACCTCTTGATCTTAACCACGAAGTTTACGCAGATCATTCAATCCATGGAAGAACTTGGTCTTCCAAGGATCTTCATCAACATGATAGCCATAACCTACAGATTCATCTTCCTATTCATCAACGAGGCTTATCGAATGATCTTGGCAAAGCAGAGTCGCACAACAAGGAAAGAGTCTAGAATGCAGCACCTGAGATTCATCACAAACATGTTCTCAACCCTTTTCGTAAGAGCTTATGAGAAGGGTGAGAGAGTATACTCAGCAATGCTGGCCAGAGGTTTCAACGGAGCAACAAGAACGCATAATCATAACAAGAAGAAGCCCACGGACTCGCTCTTCCTACTTGCAGTATTTTCAATATGTGGGCTCATACTGTCAATCGAGATTCTACGCTCAGCTGGCTGGTAGGAATGAGTCAGAACGCTGTCGAACTAAAGAATGTAAGATACGTCTACCCAGACGGATTAATCGCACTTGACGACGTCAACCTAGAGATTACGAAGGGAGAGAAAGTCGCAATAATCGGTCCCAATGGCGCCGGAAAATCAACTCTGCTTATGAACATAGCTGGCATCATCAAGCCGTCACAGGGCGAGATCAATATTTTTGGTACAGCCCTTAATGACAAAAACATCTATGAGATCAGAAGGAAGGTCGGACTAACATTCCAGAATCCGGATGATCAACTCTTCTGCAGCACAGTCTTCGAAGACGTCGCCTTCGGACCGACAAACCAAGGATTGACCGAAGACGAGGTCACCTCAAGAACCAAAGAAGCTCTCAGGCATGTGGGCCTCGAAGGTTACGAAAACAGACAGCCCCACCACCTCAGTGAAGGAGAGAAGAAGAAAGTAGCAATAGCTACCGTGCTGTCCATGCATCCGAGAGTACTTATCATTGATGAGCCAACAGCGAACCTAGATCCCAAGAGCAGAGAAGAACTTATTGAGCTCATCAATAATCTGAGTCGGGAACAAGAGTTTACCCTCATCGTAGCTACACATGATGTTGAGGCGGTCTCACAGATCTCAGACAGGATATTCATTCTGAACAAAGGTCGAGTAGTCGCAGAAGGCCCTGTCAGAGAAGTATTCTCCCAACTCAATCTTTTACGTGAAGCAAGACTTCAGCCGCCGACGATCTTTCAGCTCTTCAACAGACTGGCTGAAAAGGGCTTTGCCGCCCCCAAGAACATGCCTCTGACTATAGATGAGGCTCTGGACGAAATCCAACGCTTAAGACTAAAGAAATGACAAAGAAAAGACACGTAGGCCACAGCAACTGCTGATGACAGAAGTTAGGACTTTATCATCGTCAGCATCATTTTGAACCTGCCAACAGATTTCAGAACATGTGGCTCCTTAGCGGGCATCAAGATCATTTCACCAGTCTTCAATCTGTAAGCTTTTCCTGTTATAGTGATGTCTGCTTCACCTTCAATAAGGTAAACCAACGCGTCGTAGGGCGCCGTATGTTCGCTTAGCCCTTGACCTCTGTCAAAAGAGAATATGGTTACCGTACCAGTGTCTCTGTCAATGAGCGCCCTGCTCACTACTGAGCCTTCTTGATAATCCACCAGATCAGCCAGCTTCAACTTCTTGGCCAAGAGGTCTACAGTCTCCACTTCCTTTATGTTGCTATGCATGCTTTCACCAAACCCAACTAGTTTAGAAAGAAAACACGATATAAAGGGTCATCATGCAGTAATCGTGCATATTCCATCGGTGCGGAAGTTGTGCTCGGCCGGCCCTTATTGTGTGGTGACTGGCTCGCCAGCCAGGCCTAGGATCCTCTTGTAGTTGGCTTCAGCCCCTTTCTTTATCGCTTCAAGTTCGTCCTTGAGCTCAGGTTTAAGTAGGTGAGAGAATCGTCCCTGGAGTTTGAAATATTCTTCGATGGGCAGAAGAGTTCCGGGTTTCATGCTCATCTTGTATTTGCCATTGATTACCTCGTATATTGGGAAGAGCCCGGTCTGTACAGCCACCTTCGCCAGCTTTATCGTATCAGCGGGGTTAGAACGCCATCCCAGCGGGCACGGAGTCAAGACGTGAATGACAGCAGGACCGTCAACCTCGATTGCCTTCTTCATCTTATCCATATAGTCACTGAAGAAACCTATCGAGGCGGTCGCAACATAGCTGATTCCGTGTGCGGCACATATGCCTGCGAAGTCCTTCTTCCACTCCCTCTTCCCAGGGATTACCCTACCTGCCGGGGTTGTTGTTGTCGCAGCACCCCTTGGAGTTGCACCTGAACGTTGTATTCCGGTGTTCATGTAGGCCTCGTTGTCATAGCATAGATAGACGATGTCATGACCCCTCTCGAGCATTCCTGAGAGTGCTTGGATGCCAATGTCGAAGGTGCCTCCGTCTCCTCCAATAGCGATTATGTCGACCTTACCTTTTCTTGCGCCACGCTTCTCCAATGCGTCGTAGGCGTACTCCAGACCGCTTGCAACTGCAGCGGTATTCTCGAAGAGAGCGTGTATCCACGGAATTCTCCATGCGGTATATGGGAAAATTGTGGTTGAGACTTCGACGCAACCTGTTGCGTTTACAGCGGCTATCGGTCCCCTAGCAGCCTTGAGAGCCATCCTGATTGATATTGAGGGCCCGCATCCTGCACATAGTCTGTGTCCTGGAGCGTACAGCTCTTCTTTCGTAAGGTCTTTTAGTACTACCATCACTCGCGTACATCCAGATAGTTTATTCTTTCTTTTACCTTACCCGTCTTTGCGGCTCGGAGTGTATCCGTGAATACAGTGTTAATTGTTGAGGGCGGGATGTCCCTTCCTCCTAGTCCGTATATCATGTTGAGAATCTTGATGTCACTTCCTGTGTTCAGTAGGGTTGCGGCGATGTCGCTGCAGAGTGCGCCTTGAGGAGCCCCGAAGCTTATGGCCCTGTCCATCACGGCTAGTGCCTTCAAGTCCTTTATGGCTGAAAACAACTCTTCTCTGGGGAAAGGCCTGTACATCCAAAGCTTTATCGCACCAACCTTCTTACCTTTGGCTCTTAGAGTTCTTGCTACTGAACGAACATTTCCACATGTGCTCCCTAAGCTTATCACTGCTGCATCAGCATCTTCAAGACCGTAGGTACGTAGGTACCCATATCTTCTACCAGTCATCTTTCCATACTCTTTCCCAACTCTGTTGACAAAGAGTTTTGAGAGTTGGAGAGCTTCCTCCTGCTGACGCTTGAATTCATAGTAGTATTCTGGAAGCGCCATTCCTCCGACTGATATTGGTGTCGTCGGATCAACCTTGAAGAGGGACTCTCTTGGAGGGAGAAATTTGTGAACATCCTCGTCCGCGCAAGCTTTCATGCTCTCTGTAGCATGTGAAACAGTGAAGCCGTCGAGATTGACGGATACTGGAAGGTGGACGCCCTTGTCTTCAGCTATCTTGAAGGCTTGGATTGTCAAGTCGTAGGATTCCTGTGCGTTCTCGGCGAATAGTTGTATCCATCCACAATCCCTTGAGCCCATCATGTCGCTCTGATCGCCGTGGATGTTTATCGGCGCTGATAATGCCCTATTGACTACGGCCATTACTATTGGACATCTTAGGCCAGAGGCCAAGTAGAGGACCTCATGCATTAGGGCCAGACCTTGACTGGCGGTCGATGTGAATACCCTTGCTCCGCCGAGGCTCGCTCCTACGCAAGCTGACATAGCTGAGTGTTCAGACTCTACTGCGAGGAACTTCGTATCCACTTCACCATTTGCAACGTACTCACTGAACCTCTCCACGATTATGGTCTGCGGCGTTATCGGGTAAGCAGAAACGACATCCACGTTGCACTGTTTCGCTGCGTAGGCAACAGCCTCATTTCCAGTGTATGCGCACCCTGTCTGAGTGCACACAGCTGCACCTTCTATTGTTACAGTAGATCCTTCTCCGGAATAGGGAATGACTCCTTCTCCTGTGAACTTGCCTTTCTTACGGTACAACTTTTGATTCCTCCACCATCTCAATCGCGTCTACTGGACATTCAGCAGCGCATATTCCGCAACCTTTACAGTGGTAATAGTCGACCTCAACGCTCTCTGTGTAATTCTTGTAGGGCTTCGGCTGTCTAGTTATGGATACATCCGGACAGACAATCCAGCAGATGAAACATCTTATGCATTTGTCCTGATTTATGGCGGGTTTCTTCTCGATTCTCCATTCACCCGTCCTGTATTCAACTGTGGAGCCGGGCTCAAACATTATTCCCGCGATGGGCATTTTCTTCCACGGTAGTTTCATCTTTTCTGCAAGGCTCTTCTCTTTACTCATTTGCTGACAACCTCCTGACTCCCATTTGCAAGTAATTCCAAGTTCTTCTCAAGCAGATCTCCTGTGAATCTTGATCTCAGAGCCTCCTTCACGGAGTCTGTTGAGACTGCATCAGTTGCTTTGGTGAATGCTCCCAGCATCACCGTATTGAAGCCTCTAGTGCTCTTAAGAATACTAAGAGAGATGCCTGTTGCATCGACGCAGAAACTTGAAGGACCTTTGAGACCCAATTCATCGGTGATCTCTTGTGGGCTCTTGGTTGAGTTGACTAGTAGACAGCCTTGTTTTTTCAAACCGTCGCTTACATTAACAAAACCCAGCAATGTCGAGTCCAAGACGATTACGGCGTTTGGATGGTATATTTTACTGTGGATCTCAATAGGTTTCTCGGAGATCCTTGTGAAACCGGACATTGGGGCGCCAATTCTTTCGGGTCCAAATTCAGGAAAGGCCTGAATGTGCTTTCCCTCAATCATGGCAGCCAAGCCTAGAAGTCTGCTGATAGTTATTACTCCTTGACCTGCTCTGCCGTGCCACCTGACTTCGTACATTAGACTAACACCAATTGCTATCTTGATTATTTTCCAGAGCGCACGCGCAGAAGAAACGTTGGGCACTACTTAAGTTTGACCTTCGCAGCAAGATGATCTCTTCTCAGATGAATTGTTTGCGGACCTCTTTGTCCAAAAAGGTAGAGGCTCTCTTAGACAATCAAATCTAGAATAGCACCCGCTATCAGAGAAAACGAAGTAAACAGAGAAGACGGGTTTTGAACCGTACCGTGTTCTAGATCTAGGACTACACTTCCGAATGCCCTAAAGTCACTCCAAAAGATCTTTGACATTCCAAGGATTGTGATATCAGTCTGTGGGTTCGAACTGATCCTTTGGAGCGCCGCAGAGCGGGCAAACCCAGTCTCCTGATAGATCTTCAAAAGAAGTTCCTGCTGGGACACTTCCGGATGCATCGCCAACTTCTGGGTCATATACGTATCCGCATAGGATACACCTGTATTTCTTAGCCAACATTATTCTCTCCTAATGTTCGTTTTACCCATTATTCAAGAACTCAAGTTAAGTGTTGTCTACCAACCATCATTCATAGCTCATGAATTCGACAGCTATCTTGTAAGAGGCATCACATGTATTGACACTTCCACGGCTTTAGCCGTGGGATTCTAGCTTCTGGAGTGTTCATTGGTCGGTGGGTCATCGCCCTTCTAGGCTGCCACCTCATTCCATCCCACTTTAGAAGTTTAGGGTGTGTCATCACCCTGATAGCTGTTCCTTCATACTGAAGGTTTGCCATGTTCAGAACACCAATAGCATCTCTGTTTTCTTCTAATCCACATTCTAAGCATTTGAAGAGTCTGCCTTTCCTCTCAATGTTTTCTGAGTCACATCTTATGCATATTGATGAGGTTTTGTACTCGTTGACTTCTTTCACTCTTATGCCATATTCTTGTGCTGTACACTTTAGTCTTTGAATGATGTATTTGAAGCTCCAGAAGTTATGGATCATCGAGTTGCTCTTCTTTCCATTATCATTGTTCTCTCTCATGCCTGTTAGGTTGCCA
>JAPKYM010000016.1 GCA_026394315.1 Candidatus Bathyarchaeota archaeon
ATGGCATAGTCGACGGCGTAGTTTCTGGTACACTGAACAAGGAAGCACTGCACAAAGGCGGCTACGCATTTAGAGATGAACTTGAACTCTTCTCAAAGATTACAGGAAGTCAATGGCCTTTCTCCCTCGGTGTCACCGGGGATCTCTGGTGCATTCCTGTAACGGATCACATATCGTTTAAGGCGATAGCTCAAGGAATAACCAGACAGAGTGTCCTTTTCCACATTACTGCCATAAATCAGAAGATGCGTCGGTATGGATTTGATAGGCCACGGATCGCAGTGGCTGCTCTTAACGTGCATGGCGGTGAGGGCGGTCTCTTCGGCAACGAAGAGAAAACAGCTATCACCCCTGCAATAGAAGAGGCACGGAACCTTGGAATAGAGGTATCCGGCCCTTTTCCAGCAGATACAATATTCATACGCGCCCAGAACGGTGAGTTTGACTCAATAGTCGGAATGTATCACGATCAGATAAACATCGGAAGGAAGTTGATTGGCATCATGAAAGGAACCACCCTCTTCATGGGACTTCCTGTTCCATGCGGCACGACGGCTCACGGAACTGCTTTTGACAAAGCCGGCAAAGGAGTGGCTAGTCCTACGAGCACGGAGGATACTCTTAGAATAGTCTCACGACTATCGCAAAGAGGATGATCTGGAGCAAGACCTCTTTACCCAGACTTCGGATCCTTATCATGGTTAGATTGCTGGTTGAGGCCGACAATTCTGTGAACCTCATCCATATTCAGACTTCTTCTTACGACTTTGACAATTAGATCTATGCTAGAACTCCAATCCTCATGCGGAGATCGTAATAGTTGCTTAGGCTCTTTGATCCCCCTTTTTATGGCGACATATCCTAGCAACGCTTTACACAAAGACGGGTTGTCAAAGAAACCATGGAGGTAGGTTCCGATGATTAGTCCTGAGGCATCTATTGCACCGTCAGTGGCTTCTGCCTCAACAACCTTGAACGCTGGCTTCGCAAGAGGCCCAAGAACGGTTTTTCCCATGTGGATTTCGTACCCACTGAGAGTCAGGTTGTTTGTCTTTTCGAGAATTGGCCCACCACCGATTGCTTTGACTGCGACATTTCTTGTCGTCTTAGAGTATTCTTCGAAGTCTGTATGGACATCTAGGAGTCCTAGGCCATGAAGGGTATCTGCGGAGCCGTCTTCGATTCCTCTGTCATCTTGGATTGTCTTGCCTAGGATTTGGTATCCACCACATATCCCTATTATCGGGACTTTCATTTTGGCAATCTCTATAATTTCTTTGGCCAAGCCATTGGCGAGCAGCCACTTGAGATCTTTTATGGTGTTCTTTGTACCCGGGACGATTACAGCATCTGGAACACCGAGTTCCTTCGCGGAAGATACGTATCTCAAACGTACATCTTCGATGGCACTCAGAGGATCCAAGTCCGTGAAGTTGGATATGCGAGGGAGTCTTATTACTGCAATGTCGAATTTGCCTCGAGGTGCGGGCCTGTAGTCTTCTAGGAAAAGAGAATCTTCCTGTGGAAGCGCAAGGTTCTGAATGTAGGGGATTATGCCCAGTACATGCTTCCTGGTTCTTCTCTGAACAATATCAATTCCCGGCTGCAAGATATCAGGATCACCACGAAGCTTGTTTATTATCAGTCCTTTTACGAGCTCTCTTTGCCGCTTGTTCAGCAGACTAATTGTACCGACTAGGCTCGCGAAAACACCTCCACGATCTATGTCGGCAGTGAGTAGAACTGGCGCGTTCGTCATTTCCGCGATGCTCATATTCGCAAGGTCATATTGAAGATTGACCTCGGCAGGACTTCCCGCACCTTCAATGACGATTATGTCGCAGATCAATGAAAGTCGATCGTATGATTCCTTGACTGCCTCGAGCCCTTCGGCCGGCGCAAACTTCATCATATAATCGTTGTAGCTAAGTTCAATTCTTGGTTTTCCATGGACAATTACTTGACAGGTTTTCGAATCCTTCGGCTTAAGCA
>JAPKYM010000207.1 GCA_026394315.1 Candidatus Bathyarchaeota archaeon
ATACGGCATAAGAGTGAAAGAAGTAAGCGAATACAAGACCTCCAGCAGATGCATAAGATGCAGCTCAGAAAACATTGAGAGAAAAGGCAGACTCTTCAAGTGTCTAGAATGTGGATTGGAGGCTCATAGAGATGCTATTGGCGTCTTGAACATGGCAAACCTTCAGTATGAAGAAACAGCCATCAGGGTGATGACACACCCTAAACTTCTAAAATGGGATGGAATGAGGTGGCAGCCTAAAAGGCTGCAGTGACCCACCAACCAATGAACACTCCAGAAGCTAGAATCCCCTGTCTTCAGGCAGGGGAGTGTCAAATCGACAACCTCAGCAATTCTACCCCGAATATATGCTAAGCCAATACCCTTATCCAGTTTAACACTGGTGGAACTTAATTTCGCCATTGACTCATTGCGACTCACCGATCTCAGGGTCAACTCCACTAGGTCGTTTCGGTTTTTGTCTATGGTGCCAGAGTTGTCGATTGCTTTGATAGTGATTTCAGTGTTTTTATCGAGATCTATGAAGCCTGATGGGGAGACTATCAAGAGCTTCGTTGCCTTAATGGTTTGGGAAGTCACGTATAGGGAGACAGAAACAGTAAGCAACAGGATCAATACAGCCAACGCAATAAATATTCTATTCGAGAGAATCCCTTTCAAGAAATCACGTTCCAGTCAGCAGACTCGATCAATAGGCAGATGAGAACAAGTCTATCAATGGTTGATAGACAAATAGGATGATAGTTGATTTTATTTAATGTTCTGGTATCTCTAGAAAGAAAGTGCAACAAGAATACGCGCAAGAAAGACGTGATACCTGTTGTTGAGAAGGCAGGAAAGGGAGACTCTTAGTCTTTTATTGCTTCGAGTAAACTGGCAACACTCCAGAGCTTTACTCGAGTGTATTGGGGCATGTTAGGATCTTGTGAGATGTCATCCAGTATCGCTATTGCATTTGAGGCTCTCACACCTAGGCTGTGTTCGGGAAACTGCAGGGAATCCATTGCGTTTTTCGCAGCCCTTCTAATGTTTCGGGGGGTCGTATTATCTTGGGATACCTCGCCTAGTACACCCAGAGCCTGCTTGATTCGAGACTCAAATTCTTCTCTTTTCTTTGACTTGGACACGCCCTTGACCCCACCTTATATATTCGTAGAAGAAATCATCTAGTGATCCAGCCTAAAACTCTTCCTAATGGTTCTTTTGTCTGGTGGTAAATCTTGGGTTCTGAATTGAAGAAGATGTCTGAGCTTCTCAAGTCAGGCGCGACCATGCTTTCAGAGACTTGTCCGGAATGTGGTTCTCCCTTGTTCAGGGTAGGAAAGGAGATCATTTGCGCAAAATGCAACAGACAAGTGGTTATAGTCAAATCCACCGAGGAAGAAGGCAAGATCATGGGTGACAGAGTGCTCCAAGAGCTTGAACAGACCCTACTTTCCAAGATCAAAGAAATAGACGGGGCAATCAGGTCTGAAAAAGATCCTGATAGACTTGGTCAATATGGTAAAGCATTGTTAACTTGGCTTGACGCCTTTGAAAGAGTTAGAAGACTGAAACCAGACTAGGGCCTGCTTCATTTCAGATGAGCAGCATTTGATGCGTCTAACTGGTTGCAGAGGAGGTTACCAAGATCAGGGTTGTTGAGGAAGTCTTAACCTTAGTAAGAAAGAAGATTCCTGAATTCGGAAGGTTCACAGTTGAGAAAGCTTGCATCGGTCTTGGTTACACTGGTGTGAAGCTGAACTCTGGACATGCTGGTTTGTGCCATACCCTATCACATGAGATGTCTCCGTACTGCTGCCAAGTGAGCGAACGAGCAGGCAACGTAGCAGGTAGCCCCGCAATCGAAATTGCCGACATGGCCAAATCATGGGAAATCAGCGAAAGCGTCTTGGGCTTTGCTGCACTAAGCGCCCTATCCCAGATTTTCTTCGATCTTGCAGGCGATATTTACGACGCCAAATCCTCCAATATTATAGATGAATTAAAGGTAACACCGAATGATGTTGTAGTTATGATTGGAGGCTTGAAGCCTTTCATTCAAATCCTCAAGCAGAGATCTAAGGATCTTTTCATTATTGAACGCAGCTTACTTCTGCGTGAAGAAGGAATGCTCCCAGACACGGCAGCAGAAGAGCTGCTGCCAAGGGCAGATGTCGTTATATCAACCGGTTCAACACTAGCGAACGGGACGATAGACAGAATCCTTACCCTTTCAGAGAACGTGAAAGAGTTCGCCCTTGTCGGGCCTTCCGCAAACGTGATACCTGAACCTCTCTTTAATCGTGGTGTGACCTTGATAGGAGGTGTAAGAGTCCTGAACGCCGATAAGATGATGAAGGTCATCGCAGAAGGCGGCGGCACCCCACAGTTGAAATCCTCCACTGAGTTCATTACTCTTAGAAAGAAAGCTTAAGATCCTTGAAAAGCTTCAAAGGATGAGTGGGATAAATGATCTTTAAGCGATTCCTAGTTGAAAGCTCCAGAAACTTCGCCTATCTTATCGGTGATGAACAATCAAGAGAAGCTGCGGTTATAGATCCGTCAGATGCATTGAAAGAGATTTTTGATGCACTGCAAGAAGAGGAATTGAAGCTCAAATACATATTCAATACGCATTCCCATCCAGATCACACTACCGGAAATAAGGAGCTTGCCACAAAGACAGGGGCCAAAATCGCCAAGCATGAAGCTGCCTTTTCTAGCGGAGATATCATGCTGAAGGATGGCGACATGATTGAACTTGGTACTGTCAAGATACGGACTATTTACACACCCGGACACGCACCTGACAGTATCTGCCTTCTAGCAGATAACAAGCTTCTGACAGGAGATACGCTCTTCGTGGGTGAATGTGGAAGAACAGATCTGCCTGGAGGAAGCTCAGAGAGACTCTATGATAGCCTCTTTGGTAAGCTCATGTTTCTCGATGATACACTAGAGGTCTATCCGGGCCACGACTATGGAGTAAAACCAGATTCCACGCTAGGTTTCGAGAAGACACATAACTACGTCCTTAAGCCAAGAACGAAACAGGAATTCATCAGATTCATGAATGAGTAGACTCAGCCCCTGTCAAGTCCGCCTATACCAAGTATTCCCTCAATGTTGCCTATGGGGACTCTTTTCCCATATCCCATTCTGATCGCTATTCCTTTTTGCTGTAAATCACACTTCTTCAGTACCCTTTCGACTAGCGTATTGTGCATCGGTGAGGAGAGTTCTATTCTTTTTCCGGTCAATCTGTTCATCTCGGCCTTGAGTAACTCCTCGACGAACTCGTCTTGGTATCGTGGTTCACAAATCCATGGCCCCAGCTCATATTCATCTTCAGCGCCGCTTGCCATAATGTATCCTACCATTCTTCCATCAACGCGGGTGGCGAAGCAGTATTCCTTGAATTCATCATAGAATCTACGTAGCACTTTCAACCTATTAGCTCCAAAAAGTCTCTCATCCAATGCAATCAATTCATCTATTGAGTCTTCTGTCAGTCCCTCAACATTCTCGTACTGTGTCTCTCTACCGTGTCCATTCAATACTTGGACGTTGATTTCCGTTAGAAAGCCGAGTCTTTTGTAGAATGTGATTCTGTGAGGGTAACAGTAGAGCTTCGGATATTCTACACCTTTATTCTGCATGTATCGTAGAGCTTCTTTGATGAGCTTCGTTCCAGCACCATGTCTTCTTGATGACTTCGCGACAAACAGATTTCCTATCCATCCAACTTTCCCGAATACTATGGTGGAGACTATTCCGAGTTTCTTTTCATTTTCAACGGCTATGAAGCAACCGTCAGGCTCATAGTCTAAAATACGCGTCAGATCCCGTCTTGTATATCTTATTCCTTCTGATAAGGCAAGATCGATAATGAAATCGAAGTCTGACGGGTTTATCGTTCTGAAGTTCAATTCGGCTTTCTTCTTGAGAATATCCTATGCTTGCCAGCTGTTCTAAAGTTTTGATAATCAGTTATCGAACCGTCACTCTTATTTGAGCTAGCTAGTAGTCCACTAGTACTAAGTGATTAGAAGTGGTCATAGGATACTTACTTCTATCAGCCGCCAGTTTTCTCCTTCTTCTGGACATATACACTCTTTCAAGAAAAGGCTCTTCAAAAAAATCTCTTTGGAGAAGTTCATCGAACTTTGTCCTTTCAACCTTGTGCATATTGGCAGCTTTCTTTGTGTACGTCAACTCATTTCTGAATAATAATTACGCTTTGAAGGATGTCTACTCATACAGCTCAGCTGATTTATCTATTCTATACAAGTTCTACGCCAGCTGGGCTGGCATAGGAGGTTCTCTACTTCTATGGTCCATTATATTAAACGTCATATGCCTGATGTACAGAATCTCGCATAGAACAGACTTCGAGCTGAACAAATCAAGTTACATTTACCTCAACACATTTCTACTATTCATCGTAGCTGCAACCATACTTGCGGATCCCTTTGCTGGTTTGAGCTTCAGGGTTGCTGGCGGGCTTGGCCTTAATCCTCTGCTTCAGTCTCCTTGGATGGCTATTCATCCACCAATAATCTTTCTCGGGTATTCTCTACCATTATTCCCCCTAGCCTTTTCTCTCTCCAACCTGAGCAAAGGAAAGGATGAACATGCTAGCTCCATCAACTTCTTCATGAAAATGAGCTGGCTTGTCTTCACACTTGGAATAGCCTTGGGTGGAGTCTGGGCTTATGAGGTTCTAGGGTGGGGAGGATACTGGTCCTGGGACCCAGTTGAGACCGCTTCGCTCCTACCCTGGCTCATGCTGACAGCCTACTTTCACACTACACCATTATCCTCACAAGGAAGAAGCTTGACTAGGGAGTTCTCAATCTTCGCCTCATCACTTCTGGTGATTTTCGCAACGATCACTACAAGAAGTGGACTCTTAGAGTCTGTCCATGCTTTCGAAGCCTCTGTCACGGGGACAGCCCTACCATTCATTATGTTATCGATTTATTTGGTAGGATACTTCATCTATCTGAAATGGAAGGTAAACAAGCCCGTCTTCAGACTTTCTATAGTCACAGCATCTAAGGATTCGATCGCGCTAGCAACCGCTTATGTTGCTCTTCTGTACATAACCATGGTATGTCTGTTGGGTATCTCTCTGCCAGCAGTCCGTTCTGTCCAGCTTGGTAGCTCCTACAGTGTGGGGAAAGAATTCTACAATACGTGGCTTCTTCCGCCAACGATACTCTTTGTCGGCGCTCTCATTTGCTGCAATGCTCCGAAGAAAATGAGATCGAAATATTGTGTGGCAGTAGTAATCTTAGCAATACTGTGCGGCTTCATCGCAGCTATTCTTGGGATACCTACACCCAACCAAATGGCAAATCTTGGCATACCAGTTCTTCTGGTAGCTCTTGCATTCTCGTCATATACCTTCTTAGGAGGCTTGGCTAATCTGAGGAGCAAACGTTTCCTCTCTACGACAGGCAGGAGCTTAATCCATGCCTCTCTGGTTATCATATTACTCGGAGTCTTCTTGAGTTCATCAATGGAAACGAACGACCAGAGAATATTAAAGATTGGAGAAGTCTACTCTGGAGACAATTTCACACTTAAGCTAACTAATCTCACCCTAAGTGGGCCCTCCGGCTCTGTCTATACATACAACGGTACTCTACCAGAGCATTCGTCGTTGGAGTTTGATATTTTGGCTTCTTCACATGGAAGCAGTCATGGTGGCAGACTATGGACGGGTCTGTACACAGTATACGGAATGACTTCTCGTCCATTAATATTCAGATCCCTTCTACGTGATATCTATATCACGGCAGGTTTCTCAGACCAGCTATATCAGGCCATGCTGATCAAATTATCAGCTGGAAAACAATCCCAGTTGACTCAATTCGCGGTACAGGTGAAAGTAATTCCGTTTGTTAGCCTGATATGGATCGGTGTAAGCCTATTCTCTCTTGGTATAGTCCTCTCAATGGTTTATGATCACAAGAGAAAATAGAGAACTAACAGCATAGTTCCACGGCACGATAGGAAGAACAGCTAACTCGTTAAGCCGTAAGGGTGAAAATGAAATGAACGCTGTGAAGCGCGGTTATGCCGTGGAGGCCTTTCCAACGCCTTGCAAGGCGCCTAACGGCATGCAATGGACAGAAGAAGGCCTTTGGGTCATCGACCAGATTCTTGAAGATGCGTACCTTCTGGATGGGTCTGGGAAGATCTTACGTAAGGTTCCTACGGTTACAGAGAATAGTTCTGGAGTGACTGTTGGCGGCGGTTATCTCTGGACAGCTTCCAACGGAAAGACCGAGCTTAGACCTTTCCGCCCTACCGACACTCATGAATCATGGGTTTTGAAGCTGGATTCTCGTACTGGTGAGCTGGTGGCTCGCTTCCCGACACTTGGTGGAAGCAGAATCCATGGGATTGAGTGGGATGATGGTCTGCTATGGGTGACGGCCTTCATCGATCCTCAATCCTTGATGCTTGTAGATCCCAACGATTATAGGGTGGTCCGTAAGTTCCAGGTGAAGATGGATCGACCACACGGACTAGCTGGAGAGGGCGACGGGATTTGGTGTGCCCATACTACAGACAAAGTAATACTGAAGTATGATAAGAACGCTGGCATAGTCACTGATCGTATCGATCTGCGAAAGGATAGTCCAGCACCACATGGCCTATCCATCAGACGTGGTGAATTATGGTGCTGTGACATTGGTGAGAAACGGGGAATCTACCGAATAGTAGTGAATGATGAATAATTTTGGTGACTTTTTTTGCTTCTCTGTTTAGTAATGGTATGGCGAAGGACATACTACACGATGGAGGCATTTTGATTGAAGGAGTATGATTCAAAGAATTTTGATAAACACTTCGCATATGACCAGCGACAACGTAAGCTTCTGTTGGTTGCAGGAGGCATAATTGATGGTTTCAAAGTCAATTGTGAATCTCCAAAGAAAGCACAGAACCTTGCTCACGGATTCAGCTTGAGGAGTCGCAGGCTCGAGAAGAGCGAAGATGTGAAGTACAGACTGAATGTTAAGGTTGACGGAAAGACAATTTACGTGACGAGAAAAGGTCCAATTCAACGATGATTCAGATTCAAAAGTCTTCTAACAAGATGGACCATCTAAAACAAAGCTTAATTTCGCGAATAGAAGCCTCATTCAGGCATAACTCGCTTACGGATACATGAGAGGCGAAACGTAGTGAGATCAAACCCAATTGATAGCTTCAAAGTCAAAGTGTCAGATTTGAAATTCATTGGCAGGAATCTTCAGAGACCAGAGTGCATATTGGCCGAGCCAGATGGCACACTGTGGGCAGCAGACGCCAGAGGAGGCGTGACCAAGATCCTACCAGACGGTACTCAACAGACCATGACTCAGAGCTCTGATCTAAGGTTCTCAAAATCTGATGATCTTGCTTCAAGATTTACGCAAGGAACACTCCCTAACGGTTTAGCGTTCGCTGAAAATGGTGACATTCTCATCTCCAACTTCGGTACTGATCTGTTGGAGGTCATGACACGCGACGGAAAGACAAGAACCCTTTATGATAATATTGAAGGGAAGCCGGTTGGGAAAGTGAACTTCGTGCTCCGTGATTCCAAGAACCGTATATGGATCACAATCTCCACCAAGACGAAGAACTGGGCTGCAGCCTTCAGACCAGAGACCAATGACGGATACATAGCAATTGTGGATAAGGATGGAATACGGGCTGTTGCTGAAGGTTTCCGTTTCACCAACGAAATCAGATTTGATGCCAAAGAAGAGTATCTCTACATTGCTGAAACGACAGGCCGAAGGATAAGTAGGATGCGAGTTCACCCAGATGGGACATTATCTGACAGGGAGGTTTTCGGTCCACCCGACCTTGGACCAGGAGGTTTCCCTGATGGGATTGCCTTTGATTCCTACGGTAACCTGTGGGGCACTCTCATATATGGCGAGAAGATATTCGCTTTAACGCCTGAGGGGGAGCCTCGAATAATCCTTGATGACGGGAAACCGGAGGCTATTGCTAGGCTCGAAAGCAACTTCTTTTCAGGAAGGGTCACATTTGATGATATGCTTGCCTGTGCAAGCAGTGCAGCCCCATGGATGGCAAGTGTAACCTTTGGAGGACCAGATCTGAAAACAGTCTACATAGGTACATTGAAGGGCAATCGGATTCCCTACTTTACTTCTCCGATTGCCGGCCTACCTATGGTTCATTGGAAAAAAAGATAGTGGGAAGTTACAGTTCCCTCCATCAATCTTCGCTCTCTTCTTCCACTGCTTCTTTGTCCTCTTCGTTGCCTTCGCCCAGTTCTTCAGCTTCTTCTTGAAGCTCTTCATCGGTGATCTTGCCAGTAACGAAGAGGATGTCGTTCATCCATTCAGATATCAATGTGTCAATATTCTCGGCTGGAACTACGGGATGTTTCCTAAGTACGGCTTGCAGGTCAGTGAAGAGCGTGTCGAGATCGATACTATCGACCTTTTGTTTTTTTCCATAGGTGAATTTCATCTAGACCACCGATTGGATGTCAAATAACATGTTATTCCAATAGGAACTTAATTCTTTGCAGCAGTCTCTCTTAACACTGTTAAAGCTTTTGACACTTTCGTCTGTGGGTAGAGGTATGGATGGTTATGACAGTAGACGAAGTCTCAGTGTTCAAGTGGTGGCATATTCAATACCGGGTGGTTAACCCGTTTGAGCCAGTCTAGGAGATCTTCAAGCTTGCGCGCGTGATTCTCATCAGCGATCTTATCGTATAGATCAGGGGCTCCTTCCTCTTGACATCTTCTTCTAAGATCATCCTTGAGTTGGTCTTTCAGATCGCTTGGCATCCATACTATCCGCTTTATCCCGCCGTCTGCTCTGAAGAATTTCTTACTTACTATCCACTTCTTAGAGTGGCCTAATATTCCGGGTGTCTGCCCTCCGATTATTCCGGCTAAGGTGGAGAATCTCATGCCCACTGGTGTCTCTTCCTTGAATTCTCGACTGACGATTACTAGCCCGTGGCATTCGGGCAAGTAGATTGAGATACACTCGAAGCAGCCACATGATGTGGTAGGATATATCATAAGGCTGTAAAGGCTTACGCGTTCGGTTTCTCCGTGGGAGGCTTCGCGTACGAATTTGTCGACATCTTCCCATTCTCCTCTATCTTCATTTATGGCTTTACCCTTTGGAATTGGTTGGTTTGCACCGACTCCACCTCTTATCTTGTGTCCAGTTGCTGCATCTGTGTAGGTTACAGTTCCACATAGACCATCTCTTTCAGGGGTTATGACACAGACATGGTTTGGAGCGAAGCTTTGGCAGAGTATGCAGCTGTAGAATTTATTGACATCCTCATCTGACAAGTATGTGACTTTGGCGTCTCTAGAGGAATAGGTGGTCTGAGCTTTTTCTAGCATCTTTCTTACTTTGTCTTCTTCAGTGAATATTGTGACTTGGATCTTTTTGACGAGGCTTGGATAGTCGCTTTTTAGGACGTTTTGTATCATCGTTCCGAAGTGGTGGATCTTGAATCCTTTCTTGAATCCTTCCTTAGATATTCTGACCCATCCCTTATCTCGCTGGGCTATGTGCCAAGTCTCTTCGCCGTAGTTGATTATCTCATGTATGCGGCGTTCGAGCATAGGCTCGAATGTCTTCTCGGTTGATTCCCCAGCAACTTCAATCAGAATGCCGAGGGGGTAAGCTTTCCCTCCTTCCATCGAGTCTATCTCTGGTCCAATCACTGAGACTTTTCCGTCTTCCACATCTTTAGGTTCGGTGATTTGGAGAAGTTCGAAGTAGGGTGTTTTTCCGCCTCCGAATTCAACGTACATCTGTTCCTTTCTGATCCGTTTTCCCTCGAATGCTCGGCTGAAGCCTGTGGGGATGGGAACTTCGATCAGGTGGGTCTTTATTCCTCGAACTTCGCAGGCCTTGGCAATGATCTCCGAGGGGTTCTGTTCAACATTGATTCCCAAGGGTTCTGCAGAAGGCTGATCTGTAACAATGGTTAGACCTAGGGCAGTTGCTCCTAGTCCTAGGGAGATTGTGGGTCCATCAAGTGGTCCCAGCACGACTATGAATGCAGGAACCTTGCCTTTGAGGTAACTTATGATGGCGTCTTTGTCTCCTGGCTTCACTGCTCCGAATGTCAATGCAACCCTTACTGCTAGATTGGCGGCATGTTCTATCGAGGTTAATTCAGGGCCTAAGGGAATAAGAAGAGAGTCCAGCCCCATAGTCAGGTTAGCTCTTGAGGCTTGCTCTGTTATAGGTCCTGAGAGGAGGGAAAGCAATCCTCTTTTTTGGGCTTCCTGACAGATTGTCCGTGCTGCCTCAAGTGTTGGGGCAGTTCCCGCTATGACTGATATGCCAGGGATGTCGCCGTTTACGAGTTTTACTCCAAGCCCTCTTAGTGTTGAGTCTGGTACGAAGCCTGTATAGGGTGGATTGTAGGGCATTCTGTTACCTGCGTATTTTGCAGCTTCAAGGATCTCTATCGCAATTATTGATGCTATTCCTGCTGACGTAGCGTTTTCAATACTGTTTTCTTGCTTGAGATCTAGTTTCAGTTCGTTGAGTATGACTTTAAGGTCTGTGAGTCTTCCAACAGTCTTTCCTGTAATACCGTGATAGATTGGTAGGTTGTAAGCGGTTCCTGGAAAGCCGACAGTTGAATCTTCGCCAAGTTCAGCTATTGCCTGATTAATTTGGTCTTGAGCCTGATCAATGATCTTTGCAGCTCCTATGATCGCTTGCTCCAGCAGACCGGTTTTGCCAGACATTCGAGTTTCGGCCGTATCTTTGTTTTGTGAACCTTATTAAATGACCGTTGATTCTTACGAGGATTCTTGTTGCACTTTATCGGAGCTCTTTTGCCTCGTCTTTGAAATCACTTCCAGAACCAGTCTGAGCATCTCCTCACTGACAGTTTCGATAGAACGATTTCCATCGACAAGAATCAACTCACCACTCTTCACAAGTTCAAGATACAAGGCGCGAACTTTCTCTTCCAGGTCCAGTCGTTCCATCAAGCTCTTGTCTCTGCGGATCCTCGCTATGGCAATATCTGCTGGGACATCGAGATACATTACTAGATCTGGTCTGGGGGCAAAGTTGTTGACGGATCTTATCCAGTCCGTGCTTACTCCTTGGGCACCTTGGTATGCTATTGACGCGAAGTAGTACCGATCTGAGACGACTATTCTGCTCTGCTGAAGACTCGGCAAGATCTCCTCCTGTACGTGTTGGAATCGATCTGCCGCAAAGAGGAGTGTTTCCATTTCTGGTAGAATCTTCGTTCTATGCAGAAACTCTTCCCTGACAATTCTCCCAAGGTAGTTCTTGCTTGGCTCGGCAGTGTATCTGACATCGTATCCCTTCCTGTGTAGACTGATGCAGAGTTTCTTTGAATGGAGGGTTTTCCCTGCCCCGTCAATTCCCTCTACAACTATGAAGACTCCGCCTCTTGAGCTCAATTTCGGATCACAAGCATACATTATTACGAAGGTTGATCAAGTTCTTATGGTCAATGGTTTAAACTGGTGAGCTACTTACTGACTATTTCTGGTGTTGATGGATAAAGATGAGTAATCCAGGAAGGTACTGGGGTTTCATTAAGGATCCGCTTTATGGATACATCAGGATAACAGAGCAGGAGAAGTTGATAATTGATGCTGAGCCTGTTCAGAGGTTGAGAAGGATAAGACAGCTTGCGGGGGCTCAGTACGTGTATCCCGCTGCAAATCACACTCGTTTTGAACATTCCCTTGGAGCGATGCATCTTGCAGGGGCCGTAGCCGAGAATCTTCCGTCAATCTCCCAAGAATTCGAAAGGGGTCAGGTCCGAGTAGCTGCACTGCTGCATGACGTTGGACATGGACCGCTATCTCATCTGTTCGAACCCCTACTCTCCAAGTATGTTGGGAAGAACCATGAAGATATGTCCTTAAGGATCATAAAGGAGTCAGAGCTTAGTCGATCTCTCGAAAAAGCCGGATTCGCTGCTGGAGAGATCGCGTCTCTGGCGGTGGGACGGCTTGCAGATCCTAGGAAACCCTTCCTCGATCAGATCATTCGTAGTTCTGTCGATGTCGATAAGATGGACTTTCTCTTGAGAGACTCTTACCATACAGGTGCCAGCTACGGCACAATAGACATATTTCGACTGATCTATACGATGGATGTTCTTGACGGTAACCTAGCCGTCGACGCCACAGCACTTTCAACATTGGAGACCTTTCTCCTTGCCAGACTCGAATCATTCAGGGCAATATACTTCCATCGTACAACCAGAGCAGCTCAGATAATGGTCATTAAGGCACTGGAGAAGGCTAAGGATGAACTTCATCTGTTCGAATCTGACTCACTCGAGGACTATTTGCGTCTTGACGACTCTGTTAT
>JAPKYM010000005.1 GCA_026394315.1 Candidatus Bathyarchaeota archaeon
GCACGCTGCGAATCTTATCGTGCTAAAGTTAGCTATTGAGGTTCCCATTCCCTCTCCTGGAAATGTGCCTGGATCTAGCACAATGTCCTGAACTCCATATGCCCCCAAAGTCCTGACAAGAGATCTTAGTTCATCGAGGCCTTCTGGAGCCGATGCAACAAGTGGGCTTTGATACATCAGGGACAATTCGGCCATACTTTTCCAGTTTGAAGTATTGGCGGCATAGAGCAAGGGTCTTTTTCCCGAAGCCGCCGCAAGTCCTGCTTCGGCTGCCTCGGGATTAGTGGTGCAGATTATGATCGGCAGATTAGAATTGGAAACTATGGTCTTGACGGCTTTGGCTAGTGTCTTGGGATCATCTGAGGTGCATCTTACAGCTATCGCATTCAGCTTCAGATCCTGGCCGATATATCGATAAGTGTACTCTTCGACTCTCTTTAGGCGAGACAAGAGTTGATCTTCAGGCATATCATCTGTAACATCGATAGCTATTGCAGTTGGGTTGGCGTAAGTGAACTCGTGTCTGTAAAGGACGTATTTGCCCCCGATCTTAAGTTGGTGTCCTTCTGATCCGATGGTGACTTCCCTCACCGGTGGCTTGAGGATCTCCCAGAGCTTATCGAATGCTGGCCGATGCTTCTCTTGTAGTATAGGTGAGCATTGATTGAGACTCGCTTCTCTGTTGACCAGCTTCGTAGCGAACGCCATACAATTCTCCTCACCGCACTCTTTGCAGTTAGTCATAGGTAGAAGTCGTTGCACATCTAGGGGGCTGATCTTCTTCTTTGCCATTCTAGTCACCAAGCTTTCGGAGGCGCACCCAGTCATACTGGTTCGGAGCCAACTTCTTGCCACTTGCCAGGTTATGTATTGTGTCCTTAACCGTTTTGACAGCTGCAGGGTGCATCATCATGAAATAGTCTACCCCGGCAAGAAGCAGCGTGAGCGCCGTAACGGTCTCCCATATGGGTCCCCTCAGTTCTGTAGGGCCCCATTCCGGAGGCATCTTCATCCAGGCCTCTCGTGCGGCCCAGGCGTTAGTGGTCCCAGAAGCCATTGGTTGGGCCAGTTCAGGGTCGCCCATTAGTCCTGCGAGTCTTGTGCGCTCCATCGTTGTGAATGCATAATCTAGTCCGTATCCCAGAGCTGCGGTTGTCGTATCGATTACTATTTGTTCTCTTGGCAGCAGCTCGAAGAGTTTGCGGTTTAGCTCTCTCGCTTTGTTCATATCCATAGGCGTGAACGCGATGGTGGCATGACCATTGTCTTTCACCGCCTTAGCCATCTTCTTTATGTCCATGTCTAGAGTTACTGAGTTGAAAAGTAGTCTCTCACCTTTGGCCATCTCAGCGACTCTTGTGAATACGTCTAGGTCCTTTTGAGCGTCCCCACAGCCTCCGATTGCTACTGGAACTTTGACTGCCTGAAGTACGTTTTCGACAGTCTTCGATGCTTCCGCGGGTGGCGTGTCTTTAACCATCGGATCTATGCTAACAAGATGCAGGTTAACCATCTCGGCGCCAAACTTCTCTACGGCAAGCTTAGCCCAAGCCGTTGGATCCTCTAGGACCTCTGAGAAATGCATCTTCACAGGCTTTGCCAAAGGTATCTTTGTGTCAAATACGTCCAACGATATGACAGGCATATTCTTGATCGGCTGGCTCACAATCTGGAAGGGTGTGGAGGTCTCTCCTCCAATTGTGAGTGTACGATCCCGACTTCCGCCTTCAGCTTTAGTGGCTCCTAGTTTGACTTCAATTATTTGGGTATTGTATTTTGTCGGAGGAGCTATGAAACTCTCCCGGATCAATTGCGAGGGCTTTTCAGCAGCGGCCTCTTCGACGAGTTTCGCGACTGAAGTTACCATCTGCGGCAACACAAGCTCAAGTTCGTCAACCTCTAGTTCTACGTCGTGAAGCTCAATCTCCTGAAATCTGCTGAGTGCGTCGAGTAGGTTCGGGTGGGCTTTTGCGAGTGCTTTCTTCAGGCCATCAGTACTGTCGCTCATTACTAGTCATCCCCTCTGGAGGATTTCAGAACGACCTTCTTCGCACTAATCTTTGCCCCTTTCAGTATGATCTTGATCCCGCCGCCGGCGAAAGCTGTCGGTACAGAGACCACTGCCTCTCTGTGAAGCTGTTTTGTTACGGGTTCCGGCGTTTTCTCAGTAGGCATCTCTGTCCATCGCTGCACAACTGGGTGATTTCGCGTTTTGAGAGCATCCTTCAGGTTGTCTAGTGTCTGAGCTTCCTTCTCAGTCAATATCTTCGGTTCGAGCTCGGCTGGAATGAATTCTTTTACTCTTTCCTTGACGGCTGAGGGGACCCATACGACCCTCTTCCATCCACCATCAGCTTGGAGAAATTTTGGTGATCTCATGTATTCGATCGAGATGCCGTGGAAGCCGTCTATCTGTCGTCCACCTGCTGTCGAGTCTGCCATTGTGGAAAATGGCAATCCATTGACAGAAGGTCCCTTGAAGTCACGATGCACGATTCCGAAGCCGTCGACTTCCGGTATATAGAAAGCAACGCCCTCAAAGCATCCGCACGAAGTGTGCGGGTAGCCGAAGGCTGAATACAGCTGCACCCGATCTATATCGCCTAGGGATTTATCCTTGACAACTTGATTAACTCCAGAATACTCACCTTTTTCTGAATCTATAGTCTCTCCTCTCTGGATTGTGAAGACCGGACCTTTCGGATCTACTTTTGCGGCCGCTCTACCATCAAACCAACTGATAGCCCCGCAGTTGGCATATCTTTGTGGAGTTATTACACAGATATGGCTTGGAGCAAAAGATTGGCATAATGTGCAACCGTAGAAAGAGTCAACTTCTTCGTCCATGAGTCCTCTGGCTTTTGCATCTCGCTCCTCATAAGTCTTCATAGCTTCCTGTTTGTACTGCTTCACCTTCTCAGGGTCTGTTATGAATGTAACCT
>JAPKYM010000118.1 GCA_026394315.1 Candidatus Bathyarchaeota archaeon
TGAACGAGAGGCTTAGGAGAAAAGCTCCTGAAGGCTGTGATAGCGCGAAAGTGATCAGGTTTTGGAGAAGCAGAAGGCCGTAGCAGACGCTTCAGTTGTGGCGAAATGGTTCCTCAATGAAGAATTCTCGGAGGAAGCGAGGCTTCTTAGAGACTCGTTTGTCAAGGATGAGCTGGCGATATCCGTTCCAAGCCTCCTCTTCTACGAGACCCTCAACGCCCTGAGGTACACTGGATTATACAACTTCGAGGAGCTGGCGTCTGCTGCAAGATCTCTGTCCAAGTACGGTTTCGATGTTTGGGAGCCCAGGAGTAGAATCTATGAGGAGACCGCTAAGATGAGCCTGCAATATGATATCTCTGTCTACGACGCAGCCTATGTAGCCCTAGCTTCTTATCTTGGCACAACCCTGTACACCGCTGATCTAGAACTCGTCCAGAAAGCTCCTGAATACTCTAAACATGTGAAGGATTTAATGGCATAATAGAGGCAATGATAGTTAGTAGTTACCAGAAGAGCCCAAGAAGCGCGCGCGCTCAATTATGAGAAAAAACTCGATGAACCGATGAGAACGTGTGCTGCTGATTGTATGCGGTTGCGGCTATTGGTGGGTGAGCGAACTTTTGTGTTCACGGAACTAGGCCTATTTCGTGTAGGATTCTGCGGTACAGATTCGGGGATATTCTGAATTGAACTCTCACTAGGCTGTGAAGGATCTCCTCAGCCTCTCTCGCAGTGATTAGGTTTCTTCTATATGCCTGAACTAGAACGCCGCAGGTGCCGATAGGTCTGATCTTTAGGATCTTAGCGACTCGCCTTGCCTCCATATCGTCGACGATGAAGAAGCTAGCGCTCAGTTGTCTGCAGAGCTTCAGTGCCTCTTTTTCTCCTCGACCCAGCCTCTCATTCTGATCCAAGAAGTCATATGCTGCTGCAACCTCGGGGTTTACTCCTTCTTTGATGATCCAGTCGCCAACTGCTCTTTCAATAATAGAAGCATCTGATATCTGCAGGGCCTTTCCGCGGGCAACTACCTCATCAAAGACAGCCGTGGGTATCCATATTCTCTCGTAGAAGTCTCTGATGAGATCCAGCCTTGCGACCTTGGCAAGGTATATGAGTGGACTGGAGTTGGAGACAACGACCGTCTGGATTCTAGTCACGACTGGCGGCCTTCAAATCTTCTTCCAAGTCTTCAACATCATATTGGAGTTGAACCTTTTTCTTTCCCAGAACGTCGATCATTTCCCAGATCGAGATCTCAGCCATCTCAGCCGCTCTGGAGAGAGTGATGGAACCGTCACCATACGCTTCGACTGCTCTTCGAAGCTTCCACCCCCTTGCGTACTCTTCTAGTGCTCTATCCAGTACGGTGGACTTATCTATCCTATCCTTCCTGGCAATCTCCTCAACGATTTTCAGACGCTCTTTCGAGAGCCTTGCGGATATCACTTCTGAGGACTTAGCCGTCTGGATCACCTGTATACAATTTAATACCACGTCTACATATTTAAACACTCTTTGGAGCCTATACACGCGGCAGCAGCATCTATCTCCTCCGATGAGCGGAGCAAGCAGAACATTATGTGCCTACCCGTTGGTGCACAATCGCACCTCAATTCTGCAATATCGCAAGGCGCGCGCTTGAGCCGATAGACGGATTGTTGTTCCAGCACTGACCAGTACCTATGAGGAGAGACTTATCTCCTGACCCATAGCTCAGATGCAGGTTCTCCGCGCCAGCGAGAATGGTCAACAAGCCTGCCGACCTGTCAGTCTGCATCATGACCCCTCTCTGGAGGCCCCCGGCAGCGGACGATCGATAAGAGAGTAGACCTGAAATCTATAGATAATGCTTTGAACAAGAGTATTGGTGAGTTAGGTATGAAACAGTCTTTGCTTACATTGAACTAGCAAGAAAGCCCACCCCTTCAGCGCGCGCTCCACTGTTGGATTAAGGATGAAGGTGTTGGTTCTCCGCATGAAACTACCAGCATCATTATTGGAAGCACCAGACATTTAAGCCCCAAATGTCTTCTCTGGTGTCCAATTCATCTACACGACTGAAGTCGGTAGCTTTCTTGGGCTCTTCTCTGTAAGCCCGTTGCATTCTGCAAGATCATGAAGACTTGGCGATACCGTTTTCTCCTTATCTTTGTTCTTGCTAGGAGGCTCTCTTCGGCAACACAAGAACAGACACGGCGGCGATCATGGTAGACTTGTGCTCCCATAGTGGAAAAGGGGGCATCGTTCAATAGTGGCCTAGTAGAAACATCATTTATCGCTTGCTACTTCACATTTTGATAAATGCGTTTTCTATGTCCGACGCTGAGCAGGATCAACTTGTCCTCTGAAACTAGATAGAAAACTCTGTAATCTCCAACTCAAAGAGAGTAGATGTTCCTCCAACTGCCTCGAAGCATCTTCCCGGCGTAGGGGGTTCCTGTAAGAATCTGAACTTCCCTTAGAATTCTAATCTGAATCTCTCGGTCTAAGCTTTTGAATCTGCGCTCAAAACGTGGCGTGAACTCAAGCTTGAATTTCGCTCTCAAGCTTCAGCTCCTTCACAAGGTCACTCAAGGGGCGAGTTCTGCCTTCCCTAACCTCTTTCAGCGCAGTCTCCACATCCTCGACAAGTTCCTTGTCCTTGGCGACCTCAACAGTCTCAATAAGCTCCTCCATGAGCCTAGCCTCCTTTGAAAGCAGTTCCTTCTCCTCAACCTTGACACTCCCACGGCTAAAGTCGTGGGATTCTAGCTTCTAGAGCGTTCATTGGTTGGTGGGTCATCGCCCTTTTAGGCTGCCACTTCATTCCATCCCACTTTAGAAGGTTAGGGTGTGTCACCACCCTGATAGCTGTTCCTCCACTATGGAGGTTTGCCATGGTTAATGCTGTCTGCGCTTTCACTCGAACTCTTTCCCTCCTATTTTCGGTTGAGAGTCTTATTCGAGGTTTTGAACATCCCAACCACATCTGGACTTACTGCCCATCTCTGGGTTGTCTA
>JAPKYM010000036.1 GCA_026394315.1 Candidatus Bathyarchaeota archaeon
GCGTTCGTCGGGAGAGGCAAACGTGGAGGGAGTTATGGTGCACTGCTTCTGGCTGCCTACGACGAAGAGGCTGACATTTTCCGAACATTATGTAAATGCGGCTCGGGGCTTACAGATCAAGATCTAAGGGAGCTCCCGGCCAAACTTCGGCCATTCCAGATACCTCACATGCACTCAAGAGTAGACTCAAAACTCCAAGCGGACGTCTGGTTCGTCCCCAATGTCGTCCTTGAGATTGCCGGTGATGAAATCACTCTCAGCCCAATTCACACCACATGTTGGGGCAGGATCAGAGCGGACAGCGGCCTAGCGATAAGGTTCCCGAGATTCACGGGCAAATACAGGCAAGACAAGTCTTCTGATGATGCTAGCACCACAGAAGAGATCAGGGAGATGTATAAAGAGCAGTTGAAGAAGGTATCTTCAGAATAGCGGAATACCATTTGTGTCGAGACTGACCAATCGAGCCTGCAAGACTCACAGTACCTAGGTGTCTGCATAGTACTAGAGACGTGTGCTTTGATCGCTACTCCATCTTCTAAATGCGTGAGAGAGTCAGGGTGAGTGTGTCTCCGACACAAAGGTCGCTACGTCTGTATTCTTCCATAGACATAACCCAGTTGACTTCATTTGGCGATCTTCCTGTCTGCTGGAGCGTAATGGGAATGGCAGAAACTGCCATGTGTATGGACTCCGTGATTTGCCTTTCCAGAGGCTGGTTTATGGGTGAGATTATCGGTCTTGTTGGTTGGTCTGGGTTGTCTTGGTGAATTTCGATCACGACTAGAACCTTAAGGTCCCCTCTCTTGGAGATGGTTTTGACGATTCCGGTTTTCTCCAGTTGCATTTGTACCAAATCCGTTTCGTTATTCGATCTGGTTGCTCGCGGAATAAAAACCATGTTGCAGCCGCTCTTGGTTTGACCCGCGTGCGCTCCATAATGTGATACACGGCGGGTCACTGATCCTGAGCCGTACAAGCATTGAGCTGGTGCAGCAATGCGCTTCCAGACAAAGCTATTTAGGGTTAGTTCATGAACGTCCCCTAGGACGCGATTTGACGGATTCGTCGACCCAGGAGGGCAATCCTACAAACATGGACATCAGAAAGCCAGAGGAAGAGAGATCCTACAAACTCGAGAGGCTGATTCTCAAGAGCTCTGGACACCGTCTGCTTGGTACAATACGCGTACCCACTGACACGGACTTTGTGCCGCCGCCAGTATTGGTTTTGCATGGCTTTCCTGGAGTTGCACCGATAGTGAACGATATCGCTTCAGATCTTTGCCAAGCAGGTTTTGCACCAATGATGTTCCATTATCGTGGGTGTTGGGGCAGTAATGGCAGATACAGCTTCTTGGGGGCCATAAATGACACGCAAGAAGCCCTCACAGTTCTCTCGCACAGAAGAGATTTGGACGTCAGCAGACTTGCTGTCGTCGGTCACAGTTTTGGGGGACTAATAGCTACTTGTGTCGCTTCAAGGAACGATATGATCAGAGCTGCCATAGCACTGTGTCCAGTATCTAGCCTGAGAGAGGATCTGACATGGCGGCACACGAAGATCATCTTGAGGAGAGGTCTACCATTCGTTTCAGGCCTGAAGATGCCAAGAGCTCTGAGAGAGTGGGCGTCACTTGCAGAGGACTACGACCCGATTGACTTTGTTGGGAGGATATCGCCACGCCCATTTCTTTTAATTCATGGCGACAAAGACGAGATAATACCTCTTCGTTGCTCCGAGAGACTCCTTTCCAGAGCTCAACAACCCAAGGAAATGTTCACTGTTGAGGGAGCAGATCACATCTTCGCAGGCAAACAGAAAATAACCATAAAAAGGTGTCTAGATTGGCTCAAGAAGGCTAGTGAGTTGCCAGAAGGCGACATCGCTACGCGCATTGGTAACTCCCCGTCGCCGCTAAACAACGGTCAGAAAATCGTCGCCAATTGAAAAACGATGGGAGAGAGGGGGAATCTCCACTCAGTATTTGGTTGGGGTCTTGGAGATCCCGAGCATCTCTCTTGCTTCAGATGGGGTTGCAACTGGCCTGTTAAGTTCCTTGGCTATTCTGACAGCTCTGGCGACAAGATCCCCGTTACTCTTCGCCCTGACACCTCTAGAGTAATAGACATTATCCTCAAGGCCAACTCTCACATGCCAACCCATAATCATTGCAAAGGTTGTCAGCGGAACTTGGTGGACCCCAATCCCAATAATGTTGAACATCGTATCAGGAGGTGCATAAGTAGTCTGATTCATTATGTGCCACGGGGTTGGGGGTGTAGCACTCTGCATTCCTGGCACTAGACATACCCAGTATGGAGGCTTGAGAAGTTTCTTGTTGATTAGGTTATCGATAAGGAACCAGTTGCCGTCTTGGAACGTCTCCATCTCTGGCTTGACATTGTGATCAAGCATCTCCTTGGCAAATCTCTCTGTGTCGGTATATGTATTCTTGAAGACGGTCTCGACTTGTTGATCTTTATCTCTGCCTTTGAGGGCTCCTGTTCTAGCTTTTACCAGGCCACGTTGGACCATTGTGCCCATATTTAGGCTGCACATCTCCGGTTTTGCATAGACGGCTTGGAGCCTTTCCTCAATGCTCATTCCAGGTCCTCCGCCTGTGGTGTTGTTGATTATGATGTCTGGGCAGAGTTCTCTGATTCTCTTGTTTATGTCGTAGTAGATCTCTTTAGAGCCGACTGCATCTGCGTATCCTTTCTTCGGATCTCTTGCGTGGACATGTACGATGGAGGCGCCGGCTTCATAGGCTTCGAGGGTAGATTTGGCTTGCTCTTCAGGTGTCTCCGGAACGTTCGGGTTCGCTTCTTTACCCTGCCATCCACCAGTGATCGCGCAGGTGATAATCAGTGGCGGCATCTCGAATTTCTCATGTATTCGAAGGTATTCTCTTGGGCTTCCATAGTCCCACGTTAGTTTGTTGGGCTTACTCATTCTAATACGCCTTGACGATTCACCTTTAACAGAGGGGAATAGATATTATTTGCGTTCAATTCGCTGAGAAACCGATGCATTTCAGTCTAACCTCGAAGTTTGGCGCGTGCAGTTTGCAGAAAACGACTTGACAGGTAATTTGTATGTCCTTGATGTGCAGGCAATGTGGATTTGAAAGCCCCATCTCAAGTATTTTCTGTGAAAGATGTCGGTCAAGCCTGCGATATGTTACAAGTCATGATTTGACTGTCAAGGATTTCGTCACAGATGGAGACCGCCAAGCTCTAGTGGCTCTCAAGGCTACTGGGCTGCTTCTCCATTTATTGTACGCAACCGTTGTTGAACCACGACTGAAACACCTTACTACAGGAATATCAAGTAAGTCGCCTAACCCGAATCAGAAGATCGCTTCGCTGGCTGGAGAATGTGCAGATCTGCTTGCATTAGATCGTTTACCGACTGTATGCCTGAACGACACTGGCCAACAAAATGCATTTACAACCGGAAGTGATTCAAACCCCATAATAGTCATCGATCAGTCTCTGTCCACCCGCCTATCAGACGAAGAATTGAGTTCGTTACTTGGTCACGAGATGGGGCACATAAAAAGTCGCCATCTGATGTATCATTCAATCGCAGAAGTCATAGGGCAAGGCATAACATTCTCATCCTCCTACCTTGGCCTTGGTCTAGTTTCAATACCGCTACGGCTAGCTCTATTGTCTTGGCACCGAGAATCCGAATTCAGCGCTGACAGGGCGAGCCTGATAGCATCGGGCGATTTCATTTCGGTGGCCAGAATGTTTGTAAAGCTGGTTGGTGAGCCAGCAATCACAAATTCTAACACGTCTTTGAACTCATTTCTTGAAAATCTTCAGAGCCATCCCCGCCACCTGAACAGACTTAAGGCTCTAAGGGACTTTGCTGATTCGGCTCAATATTCAGCAATCACTAAGAAACTGCACCGTCGAAAAATACTCCGTCAGGCTTTTGCTGTAACTTGCAGATTCTGTGGCTCGCCAAAAATGGTGGAAGAAGTCTTCTGTCCAAAATGCGGACGGTCTCTTGCTTGATAACCGTCATAAACCATTAAGGCAGCAGTATCTGTCACTGGTCAATCCATGAGAACTTGCGTTGAAGGGTCTTTGAATAATAGGACTTCCAGTCATATTCTACTTTTCTTCCCCAGTCTCTGTACACTCTGGGATCGATGTAGCTTTTGAGAGATGTCTGCAAGTTGTAGTCCTTAGTGGCTTTCATCTTCTCTAGTTCTATGTTAGTCTTTTCGATGCTCTCGAGGGTCTTTTTGGTTTTCTTCTTTGCTGCCTTCAGTTTACGCAGTCTCTCTCTCTTTTTCTTCAAGGAATTGGCCCAGTTCTTCGGAAGTTTCCTTTTGTGATTGCAGACGATTGCTGCTTGGAGATTGGCCGTGGCAGCCACTTGTTTCTTGACGTAATCTGGATCAGACTTCTGAACTGTCCCCTTGGTCAAGTATTCTTTGACGGCTTTTGTTGCGTGGTATGTTCGAAACACCTTTGCTGTAAGGTTTGGAACGGCGTCGCTCAGGAACTGGCCTACATTCTTTGAACGTATTCCATTGAATATTGATGAATTGCTCCCTTGCATAAACTCTCTAATATTCTGGGCCACGGATTCTGGAAGTTGTATTTCCTTATGCCATCTTACCGCGTCCTTGCCGAGAAAATCGAAGGTCGCAACATTGTTTGAGCCAATCTTGATATGATCTGGTCTGAGGGTTGTGGCTCCAACCGTGTCCGCCTCATCTTTGTCCTTCTCATCGCCCACTCGGAGCTTCAGCGCATCAATGAGGTAGCATACTGTGGCAACTTTTCTGTTCTTCAGGTCTTCAGTCTTGAGGTTCTCCATTATGTGTTGTCGGACTTTCTCAATCGTCTTCTCGAGACCCTTTGCTTGCTCAAACTTTTCTTTGTCCCTATTCTGCTTCACTGTTGATGTGTCTGCAAGCCACAGATACTTCTCCTTTCCTTGAAGCCTGTCATCCCATTTCGCTATCCACATGTCATCTGGACACCAATCTCTCTTCTTCCAATTGCCAGGCGGCGTTGGGGAATCTGGTGATAAGTTGAGAATAATGTCATTCTCGGTGGGACCTTGTTTCCATCGTCCTCTCATCGGGTGTTTTCCGCGGCCCATGAATATGCAAGAGGGTTCTGCTACATAGTTGCCGATCTCGACTTTCTGCCCATCAACTATGGCAAACCCGAATTGCTGCTTGTTTGTCTCTCTGATTGCTTTTCTGGCTTCAGCATCTTTCTTCTTCTCTTCTTTGCTCTTGTTAAGCTTGATTTGTTTTTTGAGCTCAAGGGCCCTTGTTATTTCATCGAAGTTGACTTCTTCTGGGGACAGATTCTCCTCGGTGCCTAATGCCTTGGAGAAATCATTGAAGAAGTTCTTTACAAACACCTTGTCTTCTACATATTCGGTTCCAAACTTCTTAGTGAATGCAACTGCCATTTCTTCTTGTTCTGGGGTCAGCTGAACCTTCTTTTCTCTAATGGTTATGCTGAAGTCTTTTGCCTCGTATTTCTTTGGCATCAGTACTCCCCTGTGGATTAGCTGTTTCATTGTCAGTTCGGAGACCTTTGAGGGTGGTTTGTATACTGCCTTGTCTGCTCATTCCAGAAATTCCTAGATTTAAATCTCTTCTTCGAGGTTCAATAGACAGAATGTGGTTATTACCCTTTAAGAAGTCTGGGGCGCGGGATTCCACTTCTCACGTATGAATTTCTGGATTCCTGAGGAGTCGAGAGGACCGACCAGTACTTTCCACCCGGACACCTCCTCTATCTCCCCGCTCAGTCTTGCAGCTCTTCCAGGAATGATCAAGTTCTTGTGGTTCACCTTGTCTTTTGCGTTGTGTTGTTCGAGTGCTTGAGAGAACTTCTCCGCCGTGAGTTTTCTTCCTGCGACTGCACTCTCTACTGATAGGCCTTCGCT
>JAPKYM010000177.1 GCA_026394315.1 Candidatus Bathyarchaeota archaeon
TGTGCCTATTTTTTTCAATGATGATGAGAAGAAGATGGTTGATGCCAGAGCTAGAGAAGTTCAGAGCGAACTCCAGACAGAGAAGCTCTCGGTAGAATATGATTCAAGGGAACAGTTCACTCCAGGATGGAAGTTCAATGAGTGGGAGATGAAGGGTGTTCCTATGCGAATTGAGATAGGACCTCGAGATATTAGAGCAGGCAAGGTTACCGTTGTTAGAAGGGATACAGGAGAAAAACTCCCTGTGGGGTCAGCAGGACTGGCCAAGGAGATCTCGAATATCCTAGGATTAATCCAGAGCAACCTATTCAAAAAGGCCAAGACCTACCTTGAGGAACATACAACAAAAATCGGTGATTATCAAGAGTTCAAAGATATTCTTCCCGAGAAGGGCGGATTCCTCAAGGCCTGTTGGTGTTCTACTCAGCAATGTGAAGACAAGATAAAGGAGGAGACGGGGGCTACCATTAGGGCCATCCCCTTCAAAGAGGAAGTCTGGTCAAACTGCCTCTACTGTGGACGACCAGCAGGCAAAGTCGCATACTTTGCCCGAGCATACTAAAGGGTCAATTAAGGGAATCCTACCGCGCCAGCCAGCGGGCGCAACGTTTTAAGGAGCCTTCCCAACACAAGTACGAGAGATCCAAATGACAAAGAAACGGAAATCTGGTGGTAGAAGCGGGGGCGGAAGAGGCCGAAGTGAACTTGTCCAGTGCACCAACTGCGGAATGCTCGTACCCAGAGACAAAGTGAAACGTGTAACTAGCAGATTCTCGCTAGTAGACCCAGCACTGGCTAGGGAACTGAGAGCGAGTGGATCGTACCTTGCGAGACCTTCAACATTCAAGAACTACTGCGTCTCGTGCGCTGTCCATTTTGGTCTCTCTAAAGTCAGAGCTCGAAACGAGCGCCGCCGCACGAATTGATTAGAACGCCTTTTCGGTTGCTCAGCCAAGATGCCTATACGCATAAAGAATTCTCTGAGCAACGGTTATGCCTGAAAATATCGCTACTAGTATGACCCCATACTCGGTACTTCTAAGGAACAATCCGGCCACCAGAATAAGCATTCTCTCAGGCCTCTCCGCAATTCCAACGCCCGACATTTTGACCCCTTCAACCTCGACCCTAGCCCTGACATAGCTTACCATCGTTGAACCCGCGATGGCAGCCAAACCCCAAAATGCATCCGACAGGCCAACAATAACCATGCTCGACAAGACAACAATCTCGCCGAATCTATCAAAGGTTGAATCCAGAACCCCTCCAAACTTAGTGACGGATGCATAAAGCCTTGCCAAAGAACCATCTATGGCATCGAAGAAGCCGGAGACGAGTATCAGACAAGGTGCGACCACATATGTCATCTCATCAGAGACTCTAAGCGAAAGAATGACCCCCGCCAAGGCCGCAAAGGCGAAACCGAGCAGCGTCGACGAATTGGGCGTTAAACCAATCGTGTGAAAGCAAAGGGCTGACCGATCAAGAACTCTAACGAATTTATGTCTCAAGGCTGAGATCAAAAAGGACCACAGTTCGTCAGAATGCCTGGACCCGAGATTTAAGGGCTTCACATAAAACAATCGATTCAGGCTCAATCATGAGCTAGGGGTCGTTAGTTTAGTCAATTCTGAAACCATAAATCGTGGTGTATGTCTATCAAAGGACGTGGCAGCGGAGAATGGGCAAAGTAGAAAAGGGCATAAAATGCAACGTCACTGGTTGCAGCAACACTGCAGTGAGATCTCTCGCTGTAGAAAAAGCCTCAAAGGCAGGCCTTAAAGTTGGAAACTCAAAACGAGCCTACCTCTGCAAAGATCACTACAAAGAACTCAAGAAGAAATCAAGAAAGGCCAGACTTTTGGAAAGATGGAGAATGGGTAGTTGAATTCGCCGGGGGCTATTTGATCTGAGAATTCTATTCCTTCACTCGACCCACTTCGAGTTTGAAGTCAGAGAGAAGGCGGTAGAGGAAGCAGA
>JAPKYM010000293.1 GCA_026394315.1 Candidatus Bathyarchaeota archaeon
GATCCTATAGGTTGCAATTCCCAAAGATACGGCGGCCAGAATCCCCAGGATTATGAAAGGTCTGAAGAAAAGATAGAAGCAGAAGGCGCCAACCGCTACCGCGGCAATAAGAGCATTACGGGGACTGGTTGCCGGTTCCATCGCATATCGGCTATTGACTTGAAGAAATGATAAATATAGCTCTTGTCATAAAGGTGAAAGATCAACTTCAGGTCTTGCTCCATCCAGTAGGCTCGTTTCAAGAATTGCCTCTGACACCTTTTCAGGAAGACCCTTCTCAAGACGTAAATGTTCCCGGCAAGAATAAGTAATGATCGATCATAGAGACTCACAGTCGAAGGAGACTGATTGGTGCTGAGCCAAGAAAGTACTTTGATGCGTGCGATAGAGAAGATGGCGAAGTTGAGGCTTAGCGTAATAGCCCTCAACCAGCTAGAGCGAATTGCCGCCAAGATGGGCGTAGATGAGAACAGGGTGCTAGAGCTCTATATCGACGCAAAAAATAATTCTGGCAGGGATAGGTTCATTAGCACACCGTACTCTGACCGAGTACTCCTGATTCCTCAATGTCTGAGATCACGTCACTGCCCAGCTGAAGTTAGAGAAC
The DNA here is from genome assembly GCA_026394315.1 of Candidatus Bathyarchaeota archaeon. Lineage (GTDB taxonomy): Archaea > Thermoproteota > Bathyarchaeia > 40CM-2-53-6 > RBG-13-38-9 > JAPKYM01. Next base: position 608 of record JAPKYM010000293.1, read on the forward strand.
ACGGTTATCAATGCATCAATTGCGGTAGATGCAGACTCGGAAATGTGATCAGTGAAGCACTCTCTATGGGATACAAGAGAGCAATGATAATCTCCGGTGGCAGCGTTGTCTCCAAAGCTTTCACTATGCTTAGGCCGAAAGGCTGTCTCGCAGTGGGCTGTCTAAAGGAGTTGGTAATGGGCAGCTTCGTCTGCGAGAAGTTCGGAGTAGTGGGACATGGGCTCCCACTGCTGAGAGACGGGTGTGTCGAGACTGATCTTGACTGGGGTTTACTCAAAAGAACGCTACAAAGTCATTCGAGGTTGCCCTAGCCATAATCAAACTACTCCCTCTGCTCTGAACTGTTTCACCTGTGTCTCAGAGAACCCCAACTCACTGAGGATCAAGTCCGTGTGCTGACCCAAGGAGGGTGGAGGATTTCTCAGATCTGTTTGTATCTCGCTGAACTTTATGGGAAATGCAAGCTGCTTGATAATTCCCAACATCGGGTAGTCCATGTCGTAAACAAGCTTTCGATGCCGAACGTGAGGATCGGTAAAGACTTCGTCGAGGGTCTTGACAGGGGTAAGGCACACATCCTTAGTCATCAGAAGGTCGGTCCACTCGTCTCTTGTCTTCGACTTGAAGACCTCTGAGAGTCTAAGATGCGCCTCTGGCTCCTTCTTCCCTATCGAGGGTTTGTACCGGCTTAGCTCTTCAGCACCGAGTGATTGACAGAGGTTTTGCCAGAACTTCTCTTCTGCGGCACCGACCGAAACATATTTTTTGTCCTTTGTCTCGTATACGTCGTAGAATGCTTCACCTCCCGCTGGCCAAGTCTCTCTTTCAAGGCTCTTCCCCTCCGCGAAGTACCTTGCTGCCTGAATAGTGAGCCATGAGACAACTCCGTCGAACATCGAAACGTCGACAAGTTGGCCCATTCCAGTATTCTGCCTGGAGATAATGGCTGTCATTATCCCTATAGTTGCGAACATGCTTCCGGCAATATCAGCGATGGTGATGCCGGGGACTATCGGTGGACCGTCTCTTTTGCCAGTTAAGCTCAGTACCCCGGCCAATGCGAGGTAGTTTATGTCGTGCCCGACTAGGTCTCTATAAGGTCCGTCTTGACCGTATCCTGTGATGGGGCAATAGATCAGCTTCGGGTGGCTTCTGGCAAGGGTCTCATAATCTATGCCTAGCCTCTTGGTTACGCCAGGCCTGAAGCTTTCGACAAGAATATCGTATCTGTCTAGAAGCCGCAGGAGTATCTCTTTGCCTTTCTCAGACTTCAGGTTCAGGATGAGGCTTTTTTTGTTTCTGTTCAGTGTCAGAAACATCGAACTCTGACCGCTGATTAGCGGGGGAGTGGTTCTCATGTAGTCCCCTCTGCCAGGCTGCTCTACCTTGAGAACTTCAGCTCCTAGGTCAGCTAGAAGCATGGTACAGTAGCCCCCTGGGTTCAGGCGTGATAGGTCGAGGATATGGATTCCTTCAAGAGGTCTTGTCATTGTCTTCCAAGCTCCATCTAGTATTTGGTCTCGGTGGGGAACCTTCTGCAGTACTTGCTAAGCGCGCTGAGAGCGCGGATGTTCCTTAGTAAGGAGGGATATGTTGGTATTCCAAGTTCCTCTAGGATCTCTCGGTACTCATCGATGACTTCTTTTGAAGCGAGATTTGTCACCACAAGGGGTTTCGCGGGGAATTTCCTCTTGATCTCTGAGAAGACCTTCTTTGTGTCAACATCCCATATGTTGCTCTCTTTTGTTAGACCCACCAAAACGAGGGATACCATGTCGACGTTAGGATCTTCAAGATATGATTCCAGCGCAAGTACGAGAGAACCCTCAGCGCTTCCTATGCCCTGCCTAACGAGCTCCGCATCGAGCGGATTAGATAAGATTCCGAAGTCAGGTGCGAAACGTTTGAGTTTCTGCATTGTCTGCTCAGAAAGCTTCGCAAGCTTTAATCCGTATTTCTCAATCGCATCCGCGCTCATGACGCACCCGGCGCCAGTGTAAGCGATTACGCCGATTCTGTCTCCCTTGCTGGGTGGCAGGAAGGCGAACGCTTTGATCGTGTCAAGAAGCTCCTCGATATCCTCCACCCGAATTAGGCCGGTGGTCTTGCATACGGCATCAAAGATCTCGTCTCTAACCATGAGTGAGCCGGTGTGGGTTAAGGCTGCTTTTCCTCCAGATCCTGATCTGGCGGATTTCAGGATTATTACCGGCTTCTTTTTGAGGACTCTTTTGGATATTTCAAGAAATCTTCTTCCGTTCTTTATCCCTTCAGCATAGATGGCGATGACTTTTGTGTTGGCATCATCTTCCAAGTACTCGAGTATGTCCGAGTCGTCTAGGTCGGCCTTATTTCCTAGTCCTGCTACCTTGCTGAGGCCGTAGGCTTGGGTTGACAGAATGTGTTCAAGTAGAACGGAGCCGAACATCCCCGTCTGAGAAATTATGGAGACGCTGCCTCGTCTTGGCTTTGAGATCTTCACAAATGCCGAGGTAAATCCATTATAGACATTTAGTAGGCCAGTTGTATTTGGCCCCGCTATTCTGATCCCGCCTATCTTCGCATTCTGCAGCATCTCTCTTTCGAGTTCAGCACCTTTCTCACCTGCCTCTCGGAAGCCTGATGTGCAGACTACCGCGCCCTTCACTTTCTTCTCTGCGCACTCCTTCATTATCTGCGGTATGTGCTGGGCCGGCACTATGATTATGACAGTTTCAAAATCATTTGGTATCGATTTGACCGTCGGATAGCATTTGTACCCTAGTACTGTATCCCTGCTTTTGTTGACAGGGTAGATCTTTCCAGAATACCCTAGTTCGATGAGGTTTTTCATCAGTAGATATCCGAATTTCGTTGGGTCTTCAGAAGCACCTACTACTGCGACGCTGTTGGGCTCGAAGAGACTTCTGACCGCATCCTTGGCACCTTGTGAATCCAATATGCTGTCTCCTTTGAGGCTTGATCCTTCGTGATAAAATGTCGTGGTCTAATAAGTCTTGGTTCAGCGCGCGGAATCAGTTATGTGATTTGTTCGTCAATGGGGATGTGGCTTCATGACTGGGACGGCCGCTCTGAGTGCCTTGGTATATGGGTGCTGTGGATTGTGTATTATCTGGACAGCAGGACCTAATTCAACTATCTTTCCTGACTGCATCACTGCTATTCTATCGCACACGTATTTTGCTACTGCAAGATCGTGTGTTATGAAAAGGTAGGTGAGGCCATATCTGTCCTTGAGATCTAGCATCAGGTTGAGAAGTTCCATTCTCACTGAGACATCCAGCATTGAGACAGGTTCATCAGCCACAATAAAGCTGGGCTTCAACACCAATGTTCGTGCTATCGCAATTCTCTGCCTCTGACCACCGCTGAGCTCATGAGGGTATCTATCAAGATAATCCTCCGGAGGATTTACCCGAACATCCTCCAAGGACCTTCTGATTAGTTGGGTTCGTTCCTCCTCGCCAGATCCGACGTTGTGAATACGTAAAGGCTCCTCGATAACGTCTCTGACATTCATACGTGGATTGATTGAGTCAAACGGGTCTTGGAAGATCATCTGCATCTTCCTTCTGAACTCTTTCATGGTGGATCGGTCTTTGACAGAAGTATAGTCAGACTCTTCAAAGCGAATACTTCCACTGTCGGGTTCCTCCAGTCTGAGTATGACTCTGCCAAGAGTTGTCTTGCCGCTTCCGCTTTCGCCTACCAGCCCGAGTACCTCTCCTTTCAGGACCTCAAATGTTACACCATCAATGGCCTTCACATGTTCTGCCCTGCCTTTCAGAGTCTGAAGCAGAGTCCGGGATTTCCTGAATGCCTTTGACAAGTTCTGAACTTGGAGTAACACGCTTTCGTTATGTTCTAAGGCTTGGTTCTCAGTATTCTTCGTACAAATCACTCTGCATGAAGTTCTGACAGCGCGCTCCACTTGCGGTTCTAGGTCTCTCTACCATTCTCAATATCAGGGTACGATGCGAGTAGCTTTGCTGTGTAAGGGTGAGTTGGGTCTCTGAACAGCGATTCTGGGCTAGCCTGTTCAACTATCTTGCCTTGATACATTATGGCAATTGTCTCACATAGACCCGCGAGGATCGATAGGTCGTGTGTTATGAAGATAAGTGAGAGGCCTAATCTCGACTTGAGATCCTTCAAAAGTCTGAGGACTTCCGCCTGAGTTATGACATCAAGCCCTGTTGTGGGTTCATCCGCTATCAGCAGGGAGGGATTGCAGGCTAAAGCCATGGCTATCACAGCCCTCTGCTTCATGCCGCCGCTAAACTGATGCGGGAAATCTTGTCCTCTGTCTTTTGGTATCCCAACCATTTCAAGCAAATCGCCAGCCCTAGACAGGGAATCCTTGAGGCGAGTTTGTTCGTGAGTCGTTATCGCCTCAGCTATCTGTCTACTGATCCTATAGACCGGTGTGAGGGCGTTCATGGCTGCCTGTGGGACTGTAGATATGCGCCTCCACCTAAACTTCTTCCTGTATTCTTCTTCACCTATTTCGAGGATGTCAGTGCCTTCAAAGGTAACTTCTCCGCCATCGATCCCAGAATTTGCCGGCAAAAGCCTCAGAACAGTCTGAGCAATGGTTGACTTCCCTGAACCTGACTCTCCAGCCAATCCGTAGGCCTCTCCACGATGGACTGCGAAAGTGACTCCGTCCACAGCCCTAATTACCGCTCTATCAGTCGTGTAATGAACTCTCAAGGAATCGACGTTCAGCATCGCTTCGCCAAGTTCAGCTTGAGGAGACAACCTATTCTTTCTTCATATCCGCTGTGTCTTCTAATATGTCTTTGTCGTTAACGCTAACAGATTGTGATAGAAAGGTCAGAAGCAGAAGACTTTTTTTAAATCCTCGATCCATACTCCGCAAGGGTCAATTGTTGTCTCGTTTTCCATTATGTTTCTTCGTGGCCTTGCTATTGCTCCAGACCCTGCATTCACCCACGGGTCATACTGAGAGAGCCGTAGCGTCCAACTTCTCGGTTAACGGCCCTCGATTGGACGAGATCCTGTTTGTCTTTCACGCAACTCCTGAAGCGGCGGTCGCCGCCATAAGGAAAGGGGATATCGACATCTTGTCCGACATATTTCGACCATCAGATGTACGGGCCATATCAGAAGACCCCAACCTAAACATCACCTTTAGCCAACAGACCCATTACTGCTATGTCGCCTTCAACACCAGAAACCCGCCGCTAGATGACAAGCAACTCAGAGAAGCAATAGCTCATCTAGTGCCTAGACAGGAGATTGCCAATCAACTCTTTGACGGTATAACCGTTACTCCCATGCTCTACGAGACGTCACCTGCCTTCGGAAAATGGCACAATCCGGATGTCAAAGTATATCCCTTTGGCCCCTCCAGCGCAAGACAAGTTCTTTCGTCCGCAGGATACAGCTGGAGTCAAGACGGGAAAATCCTGAGGCCCGATGGAAAACCTGTGGGCAAAATCACTTTCCTTTCCCCAACCCAGGAGGAAGCGCCAACCTCATATGAAATCGCAAAGCTCGTAGTCGAAGAGATGAAAAGAATCGGCTTCGAGGCCTACCAAGAGGGCGTAGCCTTCGACTCACTATTGACGAGGGTCATGACAGAAAGAAGATTCGACATGTACTTCCTCTGCGTCTCCAACCTCGGAAGGTTCCCTCGATGGCTTTACGACTATTATCACTCCAATCTCGATCTCCCTGATGGTGAAAACACCCCAGGAGTAAGAGATCCAGAACTCGACCAGTTACTCTACAAATTCAGGTTCGAATCAGAAACCGAAGACGAGGCAAAGACAGCAATATGGAAAGCCCAAGAAAAGATCGCCGATCTTACTGCCAGAACGCCTGTCTACTCAAGATACGAAATAGAAGCATTCAGAAAAGGCTGGACAGGTATGATCCAACACAAAGGAATCGGCTATTTCACTTCAGGAGCATTCTGGACATACCTGAATCTTCACAAATCAGGAACCACGGGCGGGGGGACAGTCAAAGTCGATGTCGGAGGGAGAGTCAGGACTCTCAACCCGCTATACGGTACAGGAGCCTATGAACAGAAGATGATCAGTTTAATCTATGACTCCTTACTTGCAGCAGATCCGGAGACAGGCGACCCTCTTCCCTACCTCGCCGAAAGCTGGACTATCAAAGACACCCAGATAGGCGGATCCAAGGGTCAAAAGATAACGTTCAATCTAGTACACAATGCATCCTGGCAAGATGGCGAACCTTTCACCTCCAATGACGTGAAATTCACAATTGAATATTGCAGGAAGAACAAGATCCCCTTATTCCTGCCAATCCTTGAACGAGTATTGGAGGTCTCTAGCCCGAATCCCTACACTGTTGAGGTCACTGTCAACGGCACAAGCCTATTCAACCTGATAGACATCGGAGGAACAATAATCATTCCAGAACACATATGGAAGGACGTAACTGACTGGCGAACCTTTCAGCCTGACAGGGAACTTCACCCAACCAAACCTGGACTGACCAAGATGGTTGGAACCGGGCCATACATATTATCAGAAGAGAAGCCAGGTGAATACTGGAGATTGAAGTCGAACCCTGACTATTTCAGGAGATACTCAGAGACAAGACAGGAAGCTGAAAGACCCCAACAACAGACAAGTCTATACTCAAACCTGATAGCAGTCGTTGCTACCGCCACAGTAACGTCGGCCGCCGGTTACATGATCCTCAGAAGAAGACGGACTAAACACCAAAGCTAGGTGCCGGGATGGGATTCAGAGCATATGCATCAAGAAGAATCACAAATACGATCATAATCCTACTAGTAACAATCACACTGCAGTTCTTCATCTTCAGAGTCATGCCTGGAAACCCGATCGGCCATTTCATCACCCCAAACCTCCCCCTAGAAGCACGCCAAGCCCTAGTGAGAATGTGGGGATTGGATAGGCCACTTCACGAACAATTCCTAACCTACCTGTACAATCTATTCAGCGGAAAGTTAGGTATCTCATTCGTATCCCAGAGATATGTCTCAGATGAGATCATGGAGAGACTGCCAAACACAATCCTCCTGATGGGATCAGCGACAATTTTGACAATAGCTCTAGGAATAAATCTAGGTGTTTCTGCTGGGTCGAGACGAGGCTCGAAGAGAGATGTCGCAAGTGTAACATTCGGTCTGTTAACCGAAGGGCTTCCAGTCTTCTTTCTAGGACTGTTGCTCCTTTTGACCTTCGCCTATTATCTTCCAATTGCCACGGGTGGCCTAATCAATTTCCCCGTCGCCGGAACGGTCTCGAGACCTCCACCAACAAGCCTGCTCAACTATCTACTTGATGTGCTCTGGCACCTCACCCTCCCAATGATCACCTTGGTGACGACAGGATTTGGAGGGTACGCATTGATCGTAAGAAATCTCATGATCGATGTTCTCACACAAGACTACATCCTGACAGCTCGAGCTAAAGGACTAGACTCAAGATCAATTCTCTATCGCCATGGCCTCAGGAGCGTACTACCACCAATCACGACTATGATAGGATTGAGTCTATCGGGGATAGTAGGTGGAGCGGTAATTACGGAGACCATCTTCAGTTGGCACGGAATAGGCCGATATTTGTACGAGGCAATTCTTCAGAGTGACTACCCAGTTATGCAAGGCACTTTCTTCCTTCTCAGCTTGGTGACTATTCTTGCCAACCTGGTTGTCGACCTGATATACGGACTGATGGATCCAAGGATTCGCTATTGAGGGGAGAGACAAGGCTGTCCAGATCCAAGAGTCTTTTGAAATTCTGGTCTTTATACAGGAGGAGCTGGATGGGGCTGATTGGCCTTGCAATTCTGCTATTCTTTGTTGTGATGTCGATCGCTGCCCCGTTATTGACTCCCTACGATCCATTAGGTGATAAATTCTTGGCTGAAGGCGTCGCTCTACCCTCTTGGTACAAAGCATTTCCTGGATACAACGACTTCCCTCAGACAATGGAGTTCGTCGTCTTTCCAAGGATCGGTCAGAATGGCTGGAGATTAGATTCTCAGGGTCCACTGAAACTAGTCGGCGAAGACCCACTGAAATTGAGTTGTGAGTCAGCTAGCGAGAAATCCGAATATTCTATCGCTGAACTTACCCATGACTTCAACTATCAATATGCTCCCCCGCTCAGCTTTCAGATTAAGACAGACATCAGATTCGAAGCTTTGTCGAATAGCATCTACGAGATTGAGTTGCTGATAGTCAATCCGGATTCGGCGTCCTTCTCGCTTTGGAGCAGTGACGTCAGCACAAAACCAGTAGACCCCTCCGAACTGAGCATGGACACTAAGGGGCTGTCATTCGAATACAAATCCAAGATGGGGCTTGAATGGTATCAGAATGTGGCTGAACGCATATTCTCAAGGAAAGGAGTCTACACATTGATGATGCGTTTCAAGCTCAAAGGTTCCTCAGATAATCCTGCCGCCTTCCGGGTCAATCTAGACCGGCTCGTACTGCATATTCCTGGAAGAGTCCACGGGATACTCGGGACCGATCACCTTGGGTCAGATCTTTTTTCACAACTTATCTACGGGACCAGGGTGTCATTACTAATTGGCGTGAGCGCCGCTTTACTATCGGTCGTCATAGGTCTCATAGTTGGATTGGTCTCCGGCTATCTGGGCGGTGTAACTGACGAAGCCTCAATGAGGTTTGTTGATGTCCTGCTTGTTCTTCCAGGCCTTCCGATGCTAATGATTCTGAGCGGGCTTTTCGGGAGAAGTATTTGGAACATAGTGCTGCTTCTAGGTCTATTGAGTTGGCCGGGATTTGCACGAGTTGTTAGAGCTCAAGTTCTCCAGCTCAAGACGGCTACCTATGTGGAAGCCTCTAAGGCGATGGGGTCCTCAGTATGGGGTATTATGATCAGGCACCTTCTGCCAAATGTCTTGCCTTTGGCGTACGCTACGATTGCACTATACATTCCAGGTGCTATCATAACGGAGGCGGCGCTTAGTTTCTTGGCACTTGGTGACCCGAACACTCCATCGTGGGGGAGGATTTTTTACTCGGCTAACGCGTTCGGGGCATTTCAGCATCTTGCTTGGTGGTGGATTATGCCGCCGGGGATTGCTATAACCGCATTGTCTCTCTCATTCGTGTTTATTGGCACAACCATGGATGAGATCTTGAACCCGAAGGTACGTGCGAGAAGATAGAATCTCTTACGCGCAACGTTGGCGAGCGCCATAGACAGCTAGGTAGAGGTATCAAGAGTAGAGCATTGACCTCTGTATCGGTAATATGCTCTAGGAGTGTGACCATTCTACTTCTTCCAATGGTTTAGCGATTCGGGTACGAATCAAGTTAAATATCTTCTAGACTAGTCACTAAACCAGAGTCCTGATACGGTATGACCGGAATATCCAGTTGGCGTTTGCTCGAACTTGAGAAAAACGACGCGGCCATGAACATGGCAATCGATGAGGCAATACTCATCAGTCGTTCTAGATATGAGAGCCCCAACACTCTTCGGCTTTACCGGTGGGATCCCTCAGCTGTCTCGATAGGATTCTTCCAGAGCCTCAGGGACGAGGTAGACCTAGAAACATGCAAGGCTGAAGGTGTAGACGTAGTGAGAAGAATCACTGGCGGAGGTGCAGTCTTCCACGACAGTCTAGGAGAGGTAACATATAGCCTCATAACAAGTGAGAGCGAATCAATAATCCCTCAGGATATCCTTGGGTCCTACCAAGTGGTATGTGAGGGCATAATTAGGGGTCTTAAGTCATTGGGCGTTTCAGCAGACTTTCAGTCTGTAAATGATGTGGTTGTCAGCGGAAGAAAGATATCTGGAAATGCGCAGACCAGGCGTCTAGGGGTAATGCTTCAACACGGGACTATCTTGGTCGACGCGGACCTCGAAAAGATGTTTCGTCTGCTCAAGGTCTCGGACAAGAAAATTCGAGACAAAATGATAACTTCCGCAGAGAAAAGAGTAACAACACTCAAGAACGAATTAGGTGACAGACTCTCACTTGATGATGTGGCTAAAGCCCTTACGAGGGGCTTCCAAGAGGCTCTCAAGATAACCCTGAAGAAAGGAGAACTGTCAAGTTCAGAGATAATACATGCCGAGACATTGAAGAAAGAGAAATATGCGAATCCAGAATGGACCAAAAGAAGGTGATTGGTATGTCGGGACGATCAGAGATTAAGGTTCCAGGAGGAAAACTCATCAGGGTAGATTGTGCCGTTGTGAATGGAATTGTAGCAAGCATAATCATCACTGGGGAT
>JAPKYM010000283.1 GCA_026394315.1 Candidatus Bathyarchaeota archaeon
GCCCACAGAGGCAGACTATCTCACGGTCATATACTCTCAGGTACATGCAGTGAATTCCCTTGGTTCCATCAGGGTAGACATGTGTTAGGCAGTCGGCATGTATGAGAAGCTCACTTTTCTCCAATACTCAATACACCTTCATTCTAGACTACGAGATCAGTCCATAAGTAATCAAAATCAAAACCACGATCAGGATTAACATACCCAGTAGGCTTGGCCTCCCGGGAACAGAGTGAGTAGGTATTCTTCGTTCAAAGCCCCTTGCTTCCATTGCCTTTGTAATTCTTTCAGCACGATCAAAGGAATGGACAAAAGCCACCGCAAATATCCCGCCGAATATTCGGGTTTGAGTCATGAGCCCTCTGACAAGGTCGCCACCTCTAGAGCTGAGAGCCTTCAGAAGCGCAACTATCTCTCCGAGAACTACGAATGAGAACCGGTAGGCCAAGATGAATATCGTATTCAACGGTGTGGGCAGCACGATGTTTGCGATGTAACATATTTCCGAATATTTGGTCGTCATGATGAGGCTGAGAGAGTAAGTGACTGTAGACAGGGTTCTAAGAATTAGTCTGAGAAGGAGAACCAGGCCTTCATAGGTGATCTGAATTTTTACTTTGGAAAGAACAGTAAGGGATAGAAATTGGATTCCAGGTTCGTTGAATACGAACAGGAATGCTATCGCAAAAATGAATGATGTGGGTATGAGGTACCAGCGCCACAGGAGGTTCAGTGGCATATTTCCAAGTCGATAAACTACCAAGGTGAAAAGAAAAAGAACCAGAAGATACTCAGTTTTCTGAATGGAAGTTGTCGCAAGAATGACCAAGAATAGATATGCAAACTTGAGGTAGCTGCTTGACCTGTGGATAATACTGTTACCATTTTCAGCGAAGTACGAAATGAGATAGAAGTCCGGGATGTGACTTGAGAAGCTAGTCCTGGCCAAAACTCACATCATCCCAGCGCGCGTCTGCGACCTGCTACATAATATACTGCGATCCCAAAAGCCAATGTTATGATGAAGAGGAATAGGTAGAGTGTCGGATTCCCGCCCTCAACAGACAAGACTCCTTGTACGTCATGTTCTTTCGCTTGATCTAATCCGACGGCCGAATGGAAACGCTCCTCTATGTCTTGATTGGCCGATCTATTCAAAGCCCAATACCCTATGAAAATAAGAACAACGACTAAGATTGCCAGGATTACTTGACCCATTCTTGCTTCATTCAAATTCTTGGTCTGCCGCCTAATTGGATAGGAGATCTGGCCTAAGCCTTTTGACATATGCCAAGGCGAACCCCGTGACTGTGCCTTCAATGGCAGCAACGAAAAGGTTTACGCCCGCAAGCAAGATCAAATTCGAGAATATTTCTGATCTTGTCAACGCTGAGCCTTGGATACCCGAGACAACTATCACAACGATCATCGCGATACTACCAGCCAATAGACCTACCAAAGCCGCGCCGACCCCAGAAGAGAACGTTCCAAATCTACCATTTAACAGTCGAAACGTAAGGTAACTCAAAGAGACCTCAACGGAATTGATTAGTGAATTCGCGCCAACTAGGCCCCACCCGCCATGACCTATTGCAGATGAGAATACATTGACTATGAAGACTGAGAGGATCCCCAGTCCTGGCCCTAGAAGAATCCCAACAAGAGGAGTCAGATTCAGATGGACTCCCCCCAGCAGCGGCAGACTGATTTGAAAAGTCGCGAAAGAGACCGCCGTGATCATAGCGGTTATTGCGATTCCCGAGAGATTAGAAGGATCCTTTCTTCTCATTCTGAACAGGACGGTGATAAGAACGAGTAGCAGGATTGCCCACCATACTGCCACCCATTCAATGGTGAATGCTCCATCGGGTAGGTGAATATGGGCCAACTATAATTCGCCTTCACCTTTCATGATCCATTCATTATTAAGATTTAAAGATATCATTAATAATTTTTATATAGATACTTATATCATTGTTATTAACACGTAGTGCATTGCACCATGACAATCATCAGCGTTTCCCTCAGCGAGAAGATCTTGGAAGATCTTGACCGGATCCAGAGGGACACAGGGTTCTCAGGGAGGTCTGAGGCGATCAGAGCTGGAATCAGAATGCTACTATCGGATGCTGCAGAAAAGAATGCCTTGACTGGAAGAGTCAGAGGAATCCTTTTGGTAATTCATGAGCATGATGCGGAGAACGCTGTCACCAGGACAAAACACAACTTTCTTGACATAATCTACACGCAACTTCACAATCGCTTCAAAGAAGGCAAATGCCTTGAGCTTTTCATCCTCGATGGTGAAGCAGATAGGATAAGACAGTTGAAGGAGTCCTTTCAGAAGAATGAGAATATTGAACATGTGAAGCTGATCGTGACGTAACCCCCGTAATTGTTTGAGAAGGCAAGGTTTCTAGTCTATTGAATAGCGGAAAATCTTTGAGATGATGTGGTAACCGGCCTCGATACTGCTGACCAGTGAGCCTGATATCTTGGATTTTCCTATTCTCTTACGATAGCTGACCTCGACCTCGACTATCCGTAAATTCTTTTTCACTGCTTTGATCATCATCTCTACATTCCATCCATACCTCTGATCTTTCATGTTCAAGCTCTCGAGGTTTCTCCAAGATATTGCCCTGAAAGGGCCAGGATCCGAAAAGCTTCGGCCGTGAAGAAGACGGATGAGAATCATTGCAAGCCTATTACCGCATTTGGCATGAAATGGCATCGATCCTTTCTCCATTCTTGAGGACTCCCGACAGCCAATGACCATGTCAGCGTTATCTTTCAGAATTGGTTTGATTATCTTGTCTATCTCCTTTGGTTCGCTGCTGTAGTCACCGTCCATGAAGACAACTATCTCAGGCTCAGTCTTCTGCAAGGATCTTATGCCTGCGAGGCAAGCGCTCCCGTAGCCTTTTCTAGGCTCGAATATGACTTCTGCACCATGAGCTGCTGCTACGTTGGAGGTTTCGTCAGTGCTTCCGTTATCTACGACTGTTATCTCATCAACCAGTTCACGTGGGACTTCATCCAGAACCTTGCCTATAGCTGGTGCCTCATTCAAGGCCGGAATTATAAGACAGATTCTCGGCTTCACAGAATGGTAAGTATCGGTCATTGTTACATATTCTAGTAGGCGCTCACTATTTGAATTAGGCGCGCCTGAACATTTGAGCTGGAATTTGGTGCACGCGAAGCAATATGGTAGTAAGGGATCATGAGAAGGGAGCTCAGGCCATAATGAAAACAGTTGACTGCATAATCGTGTTCACGAAGGTTCCTCTAGCAGACAAAGTCAAAACAAGACTGGTAAAAGAGGGATTTCTTGACACGCCGCAAGCCAAAGAACTCTACGAGGCTTTCCTTAGCGATGTTCTCGAGACTGCAGGAGGATATGCTGCAGATAATTGCCTTGATCTTGTCATCTCCTACACTCCCAAGGAGGGTTTGAGCAAGATCATTAGCATTACTGAACAACTGAACGCTACTTTGCGGGTGGCGAGTTTAATACTTCAAGAAGGTACGGCGTTTGATCAAAGGATAGGGGATGCATTCAGGAAGGCTTTCGATCTGGGCTATACGAACGCTGTGATGATCGGAGGCGACTCCCCCACGACGAGGAAGCAGCATCTCGATGAGGCGTTTAAAATACTGCGTGAACCTGACAAGCCCAAAGAAAGTCTAGTTTTGGGCCCAAGTTCTGACGGCGGCGTCTACCTTATCGGTCTTCGAAAAGGGTCGGCATTCGATTTCAGCGGGATATTCACAAAGAAAGCTGGCGATGACATCTCCCTCATCATGATCGAGAACAAGGCTCGTGAAATGTCTTTACACACATTCAAGACCAGTCTACATTATGACGTAGATGTTCCCGAAGATGTGGTGACCCTCAGAGAGGAGCTTTCTAAGAACCCTGATCTGGCTCCTCATACTCGGAGGACACTGAAAAGACTTGGGCTAATGACTTCAAGCTGAAGAATTGGTGGCAAGGCAGGCAATTTCTTCTGGTTCCTGCCTTTGGTCGTGAATTTCCGTCTGTGGACTTGGCCGCGATTCAGCGATGGTTTCGGAAGCCACGGGTTCTATCAGGCCTTTGGTCTCCAGTGTCTCATGGATTTTTGCGACTGCCCGGTAGACGTCATTTTCGCTTTTGGCGCCTGCACATACGATCTTCCCATTGGTGAAAAGCAGGAGCGTTACTTTTGGCTCATCCATTACGTAGATAAGGCCTGGAAAGCTCTCTGGTTCATATATGGTCTTTCTTAGGTTTAGAGCCAGATCTTCAAGATCGACCCTTGCTTTCAGATCTGCGCACGCCACCATGTTCTGGATTTCAATTTTTGGTTCGGCCAGTATGACCATTCCCATTGATCGGAGCTCTCTTACAGCATTGACTATTGCCCTCTTGGCTTGTCTTACAGATCTGGTTCCCATAGAGATTATTTTCCCCGAATTGAATAGCAGAAGTAGGCTTTTCGGCCTCTTCAGATTGAAGAATAGCCCAGGGAACTTCTTCGGGTTATATCTTGCCCCTGGGACTGAGCCTGAGATCATGTCTAGATCCAGATGCTGCTCGAGCCTTCCTGAAGCAACAACGTTTTCGACCCTCACTTGATAGTCCAGTTTGGCCGTAGCTACATTGGGAAAATCTGCCGGTGTCAACATACTAGGTCAGCTCAGAGTCTGAGGCTGGATGGTTGCCTTCACGAACTTGGCCATGTTACTGCTGCATTGTGGGCAACAGGCACGTAGCATTCGTCTTCCGTTAACTACGCTTTCACCTATCGAACTATCGTCTACGGATACCTTTTTTCTACATTTCAGACAGAACATCTCCATTTATTATCTCTCCCCCTTTTGCTGTTTTTCGGGCTCTCGTAGCCTTACTGTAGTAATCGTGTGAGCTATAAAAGTGTTGCTATGTAACACACAAACACTATATTCTGATGGCGGAACCGTAGCCAAGTGATCATGATGACCGTACGCGCTTGGAGTCCGAGGAGGGTGAACGCCAACGCCGTAACTTCCTCGTTGTCGCACTGCATCTTAGCGAGTGCGGATTAGGAAAACCCTTCACTGCATCTTTATGGCAACCTTAACAGACTTGTACTTCTCGGGATTTGCGCGCGCATGGGGGACAGCTGCCTTGGCCGTGACAACCCAGAGTACATCCGGCACTCACAGTTCTTCCGTGAAGCTGCCTTGACCACTCATGTCCCAATACAACAGGCCTCTCCCGTGTGGGTTCGATACCAGGATATTTCTTACCGTGGAACTGGCAGATGGTAATATCAGAACCGCATATGCTACCATATGAGGGAGCAATCATTACTTCGTTTTGAACCGGTTTAGGATCAGGAACTTCTCCTATGATTATTGATTCTCTGTAATGGCCCCATATCGCCTTCATACCTATACCGCCAATTTTCAGTATGGACCAGACTGCCACTCTTGAATCTTAGAATTGTCTTAAGGAGTCCGGTCCTTACAGATTTCTCAACTGTCCAAAGAAGATGCGCATAGTTTGATTTGGCTACTGGCTGTAGACGTGTTCCACTGGGGCCGCCGTATTATCCTGCAAACAGTTATGATGTATGCCTGATTAAGTAATGTTTACTGAGATGATAGCCTAGGAAATTGCAGATGAGAATTCACATCATCAATACGTTTTATCCGCCTTGGAGGGGTGGGGCAGAGACCTACAACAGGAATCTTGCTGAGAATCTGAGTAAAATGGGGCACACCGTCAAGGTTACGGTGGCGAGTCCACCTCTAAGCCCTGGGGAGCAGTTTCATGACAAAGTAGCGGTTACACGACTGAGATCCGTCGGCATGTTCTACGGCGTTCCAATCACGCCCGCCCTATTTTACAGAATCATGAAGATAGAGAGCGATATCATTCATGTCAATTTCCCTAACCCCTACAACGCGCTTATGGGAGCCCTAGTCTCAAGAATCAAGAACATACCGTCACTATTGACGTGGCATAATGATCTCCCTCCAGTAACAAAATTCGCAGGAGCGCTCGTCAGGATACATGATGATTTTGCCACACATTTCTATCTTGACCAGTATGACTCAATCATTACAACCTCGCATGTCTATGCTGATGGGTCCAAGATTCTGAAGAGGTACAGTGGCAAGATCAGAGTCATTGTGAACGGAGTCGACTGTGACAGATTTAGACCTGACATTTCCGGGGAAGACATCAGAAAGCGTCTGAATCTTGGCAACTGCAAGATTGTGCTATTCGTGGGCGCTCTGACAAAATGGCACCGGTATAAGGGCCTTGACAATCTGATAAGAGCAGTCGGACTCATTGATAGAAATGATGTCAAGCTTCTCGTTGTTGGTGGGGGAGACCTCAAATCAGAATACGTGGATCTCGCCAAGAGATCGGGCGTTGGGGACAGAATCGTTTTTGCCGGGGAAGTACCTGATGAACTTCTGCCCAAGTATTATGCTGTCTCAGATATGCTCGTTCTGCCTAGTATTGATCGATCTGAGGGCTTTGGATTGACAATTCTTGAGGCTAACGCATCAGGTGTACCAGCCATCGCTTCAAAGGTTGGGGGGATCCCCGGCATCTTGATCGATGGGGAGAATGGGATCCTCGTGAGGCCTAATGATCCAGTTTCCCTTGCGAATGCCATTTTCAAGATGATCGAAAACGACGAGCTCAGGAGGAAGATGGGGAGAACTGGTAGAGCGATGGCTTTGGATCATGACTGGAAAAAAGTTGCTGCCGAGACTGAGAGACTATACCTTGATTTAATCATTGACACTCCCACGACTAAAGCCAGGGGATTCTAGCTTCTACCATGTTCATTGGTTGGTGGGTCACTGCCCTTTTAGGCTGCCACTTCATTCCATCCCATTTTAGAAGTTTAGGGTGTGTCATCACCCTGATGGCTGTTCCTTCATACTGAA
>JAPKYM010000362.1 GCA_026394315.1 Candidatus Bathyarchaeota archaeon
GAGGCCCAGCGCTGTCGAAGGGTATACTCAAGGAGAATACTTTTCCCTTTCTAACCAGACGCGCTGCATTGACAATTTTCTCCCCAGTTGCAAAGTTTATTGTTCCAAGCTCATCATTGGCCCCCCATCTGCCCCAATTACGGAGCCTCAATGCTAGTTGCTTAACTCCGCCCAAATCAGTGATCTTGTTCATAGAACTTCGAGAACTAATGAGGAATAGTGAGTTATCAGTCTTTAAGCGCGCTCCGTATGTGTTATAAGCGTTACGCCAGAGATCCCCCCACATCATGATTGAAGAAATTGTACCCAATTTGTATCGCACGGAAATTCCTCTGCCCAAGAGTCCTCTGAAGTGGCTGAATTCCTATATTGTGAGGGGCGGGGACAGATTCCTGATTATTGACACCGGGTTCAACCGGGAAGAGTGCCAAAATGAAATGAACGCCAGCCTAAAGAAGCTAGGCGTTAACCTGAACAAGACCGATATTTTTGTCACCCACCTCCACGTTGACCACATGGGGCTTGCCGGCACCCTCGCCACGGACAACTCCAAAGTGTACTTCAATGAAAAAGAGGCGCGCCAGATTAACGCCCTGCGTGATGACTGGGCAGGGCACTGGCAGAAACTGCTGGATGTTTACGTGGCTAACGGTTTTTCTGCAGAAGGTGCCCAGCTATCCTTGAAGGACCATCCGGCGCATAAGTACGGCTTAAAGCGAGTGGTCGCTTTTTCTATGGTAAAAGATGGCGACGTGATAGAAGTTGGTGATTTCCACTTCCAGTGTGTCGCCACGCCGGGGCACTCGCCGGGGCATATGTGCCTCTACGAGCCGAATAAGAAGATCCTAGTCGCTGGCGACCACGTTCTTTTTGATATTACGCCCAACATTGCTTATTGGCTAGAGATGGACGACTCCCTCAACGAGTATCTGATGAGCTTGGAGAAAGTCCACGCTCTTGATGTCAATATTGTTCTGCCGGGGCACCGTCGATTGGTGCACAACCTTCACAAGAGAATCAAGGAACTTCAGGAACACCACCGCGACCGGTTGAATGAAGTGCTCACCGCTCTCGGCGATGGTGCCAAGACTACCATCCAGATCGCATCCCGAATCACCTGGAATATTGCCTCCAAGTCCTGGGAGGAATTCCCACCCGCACAGAAGTGGTTCGCCTTTGGTGAGACTCTAGCTCACGTTAGATATCTGGAAAACAAGGGCAAGGTGATCCGCCAGAGCAATAACGGTAGAATATTGTACTCACTAGCATGAGCAATTCGCATGCGTGAGATGGGTGGTAGTCATGAGTAAGATATTGAATATCATCAAGGAAAAACATTCGTCGCGCGCGCGTAGTACTATTCAGGCCACCCTCCTACGGATGCTATGAACCTCTCGAAACTTCTATGACTAGCACGCGCGTCCGCAAGACGTCATTTGTGAATTTATAGGTCGAGTCGCTGATTGAGGCGATCATTCCCGAGCGTACACAACAATGATCGTCTTTGCACGTGATAAAGTTATAACTACTCAGGAATAAATATCGGAGACTCAAGTAGTCTAGTGCTATGGTAGATTCAGAATCTTATCAGGGGGAAGTTCTCAGTCTATCAGTCCAGACAAACATGAGGCCTTCCCCGCCCACAGTCTCTCCTCAACATTCGATCTCTACCGTAATGGATGTGATGACAAAGGAGAACGACGGATCCGTCGTGATTGTTGAGAATAATCATCCTGTGGGAATAATTACAGAAAAAGATGTACTGCAGAGAGTAATCAAGCCTAGAAAAGATCTCGACCTGACACTTGTCAAAGATGTAATGTCCCAACCTCTCGTAGCGATCGAGGCTGAGCAGTCAATAGCTGATGCATTGGATGCGATGCACAGGCACAACATCAGAAGACTGATTATAACTAAAGACGGGTCCCTTATCGGCCTTACCACGGAAAAGAGACTGCTAGAGGTCGCTTACGGTCACTACATTATGAAAGAGTCGGGTCTGCTCAGAGGCGCATTTGCCTATGAGGTCTGCAGGATAAGAGTCGCATATGTGAGTACGTATCCACCACGCGAATGTGGGATTGCGACATATACTAGAGATCTCGTTGATGCTGTATCTACGCTTCCTGCGCGAGCTGTGAAGTTGCCAGCTATTGTAGCAGTAAATGATAAGGGTGGTCACTACGATTATGGAACTGCAGTGAAATTCCAGATCGACACGGATGAAATTGAATCTTATGAGAAGGCCGCGGAATATATCAACGGGTCCAACATCGATATTGTCAATCTTCAACACGAGTACGGTCTATTCGAGGGAGTTTGGGGCGAGCATGCAATCACTCTCTTGGAAAGGCTAGAGAAGCCTGTTGTTACTACGCTCCACACAGTCCTACAAGATCCAGTGCCCGAAGCAAGAAGAGTCCTCGAACAGATCCTCCAGTACAGTGACTATGTTGTAGTAATGGCTCGGATTGGCATACAAATATTGGAGCAACTCTATGGGAGTCTTACAGACAAGATCAGATACATCCCTCATGGATGTCCGAACGTACCATATGTGGGAACTACAATGCTTAAGCAAAGCTTGGGTTTTAGAGATCGAGCCGTGCTATCAACTTTCGGATTGCTGAGCCGTGCAAAAGGGATAGAATATGTTATTGAGGCGCTGCCGCAGATCGTGAAAGAGAATCCACAGACTCTCTATTTGATCATTGGAGAGACACATCCAGAAGTCAGAAAACACGAAGGTGAAACATATCGGGAATCCTTGCTTAACATGGTTGATTCTCTGGGATTGCAGAAGAACGTCAGGTTCGTAAACCGTTTTCTGTCTGAGAATGAGCTGCTAAGATACCTACAGGCGACAGACGTCTATATCATTCCCTATCCGAATAGGGAACAGATCAGCAGTGGAACACTCTCATACGCTCTGAGCACAGGCAAAGCAATTGTTACAACTCCTTTTCTTCATGCCGAGGAAGTGATAAACAATGGTGCTGCCCTTGAATGTGAATTCAAGAACCCCCACTCCATCGCAGATAACGTAATGATGGTCCTCAGAGACCACAAGATCCGCCAAGGGCTCGAGAAAAGGGCCTATGAGTATAGCAGAGACATGATATGGCCAAACGTTGGTATGAAGTACGTTAACCTGTTCTATCAAACCCTTGGACTATGACGTCCATTAATGTCACTTGACAATCCACGATCCTGGCATGCAAGAAGGCCGCAGTTACATTGAACTAGCAAGAAAGCCCACCCATTCAGGGGTGAAATGAATTGCGACTAAAGTGAGACGTTTGGGGCGTAAATGTCTGGTGTTTCAATAGTAATGCTGGTAGTTTCATGCAGAGAACCAACACCTTCATCCTTGATCCAACGGTGGAGCAAGAGAGGATACTGAGGGATAAAGCTACCAACTGTGCCAAACTTTGGAATGAGGCAACCTACC
>JAPKYM010000224.1 GCA_026394315.1 Candidatus Bathyarchaeota archaeon
ATCCTCCCTTGCTCCACTGTTGGATCAAGAATGAAGGTGTTGGTTCTCCGCATGAAACTACCAGCATCACTATTGAAGCACCAGACATTTAAGCCCCAAACATTCTGTCTGGAGCGCAATTCATCCCCCAGCTAAAGCTTGGGGGCTTTCTTGCTAGTTCAATGTAAGTTCGCATAATTCAAGATGTCAGATTCAGACAGCCCTTTCTTCAGAACTGACATCCTAGCGTCTGAATTCTTTCTACATTTCTGCTTACAGTCTAGTAGGGGGGCATTTCACCCTCAGGCCCCTTTGGGGGCGTTGGCGGTGGTTTTGCAGCTGCTATAACGTCATCGATCCTTAGGATCATTGACGCTGCCTCTGCGGCTGATCTGATGGCTTGCTCTTTGACCCTTGTCGGCTCAAGTACCCCCAGTTTCGACATAGGTTTAACCTTACCGCTGTACAGATCAACGCCAGCTGCGAGACCGGTCTTCTTCCCATGAGCTGTCCTCATAGCGACCATCGTGTCGATGGGATCAAGACCTGCGTTCTCGGCCAGCGTTCTCGGTATGAATTCTAATGTCTCCGCAAAAGCTTCAACTGCAAGTTGCTCCCTTCCGCCGACCCTTGTCGCATAACTTCGAAGTCTTTTAGCCAATTCCATCTCTATGGCTCCACCTCCGAAGACTATCCTGTTCTTGGCTACTACAGCTGCTACTGCCGAGAGCGCATCATCAATAGCTCGCTCCGCCTCATCCACCATCGTGTCCAGTCCGGCTCGAATCAGAATTGCCAAGGACTTTGGATTCTTGCAGCCTTCTATGAATATCATCTTCTCTTCACCCATTGTCCTTTCCTCGACACGGCCGGCTGCACCGAGATCTTTTGCGGTCAAATCGTCGAGATTCGTGACTATCTTGGCACCAGTTGCTTTCGATAGCTTCTCCATGTCGGACTTCTTTATTCGCCTAACCGCCATCATATCATCCTTTGCAAGAAAGTGCTGGACCATGTCATCTATCCCTTTTTGGCAGAGGACAACGTTTGCACCCGTAGCTTTGATCTTTTCCGTCATAGTTTGCATCATTCTGGTCTCTTCGTCCATGAATGCTTTCATCTGTGCAGGATCCACTATCCTGATCTCAGCGCTGAATTCTGTCTTCTCAATCTCCAATGCACAGTCAATCAGGGCAATCTTGGCGTTAGTCAAGGCCTTAGGCATTCTTGGATTGACAACTTCCTTATCGATTACGATGCCTTTGATGAGTTGGGTATCCAGAAGGCGCTTGCCCTCTTTCTTGATCAGTTGGATATTGTCCAAATCAGCAAAATTTGACACCCCTCTTTTCTCCATGATCTGTGTTATCGCGTCTGTGGCAATCCCTGCGAAGTGTTCTATTGCCTCTCCAACACCTTTGCCAGACATGGACGTTATTGCCACCTTCTTGAGGGTCGCCTTATCGGCAAGGCTGACTGGCTTCGACAATTGATTCAGGACCTCGACAGCTTTATCCGATGCCTTCTTGAACCCTGCAACTATTGTTGTTGGATGAACGCCACTCTCAAGAAGAACCTCAGCTTTTCTAAGTAGCTCACTTGCCAGGATTACTGCCGTCGTCGTCCCATCTCCTACCTCCTCATCCAAGGTCTTGGCAACTTCAACAATCATCTTGGCCGCCGGATTCTGAACCTCGATCTCTTCAAGAACTGTCGCGCCATCACTCGTAATCGTGACATCGCCAAGTGTATCGACTAGCATCTTGTCCATTCCACGGGGCCCAAGTGTAGTCTTAACAACTTCCCCTATGATCTCTGCGGCCATTATGTTTGAATTCTGAGCATCTCTTCCTCTGCTTCTGGAGGTCCCTTCTTTAAGAATCAGTATAGGTTGACCCGTAAGCTGTGACAATGATAATCTTACCTCAGCAAAGCTGATGCTAGCCCTTAAAAATAAAAACTTTGCGATTATCTTGAGGAAAGCACAGACTACTAGAGGACTACTATTCGAGGGCCGCTGAACCAGCCACCTTTGTACTGCTTAATGCCCCCTATCTCCTACTTGTGTGGCCACAGTATGACTTCAGCTCGAAAATATTGATAAAGAGGGTTCAGGAAGCTAGGGATGCAACTAAGAGAAGATAAAGTTGCGATGTGGTAAGCGGCTCCTGCTGACTCTCATTACGATCATCGTGTTCACATCTCCTTTAGCACGAACACATGGCTTTCCTGACTCCTCCAGCGCAGCTCATTCTCACCGGGAAGACTCAGGATTCTTGACCTCTGAGACTCTGTGTGGAGGCTTCATCTTCGCGATCGGAGATGGTTCTTACTCAGCCTTTCAAGCTGAGCATCCTGCCCTTGGTGCATTAGGGGGCGGAGACATAACACTGGTATACGCCTTGAATTTCCCAGTAGAGGGCAGATCCTATGCACAATCACTCTTTGATCTCGTCTATCCTGAGATTAAGAAAGTCTACGGTGATCCATCCAATACGATTACGGTGACTCTAAGTTATGATCCCCATGTCGATCCTTGGAATTACTACTATGGGGCAACACACACAATCGTACTAAGTCAACTGCCGCCATCAGGTGGAACCTCAGCAACATGGGATGCCATATTCACCCACGAACTTATCCACGCATTTCACGACGCAATATATCTAACAGGCGGTTCTTGGGCAGAGGAAGGCATGACCGAGGCTGCTACAGAAATTGTGGCAATGAATCTCCAAGGAAGAAGAGACATAGTATTCAGAGATCCAGTTATCAACCTGAAGTACTATGATGTCTGGAGCTACATGGGCAGCACCGTATTGGGAGGCGGCCCAGATTTCACTTACAAGGTCAATCCAGATCTCTCATACAGGACCTCAGCCTCGGGGTCTACCCATACAGACCTGAAAACCCCACTCGAGTGTGGGCGATCACGTTCTCCCGACAACCTGACGCACGTGAAACACCCCTAGGCAGCATACAAGTAAATATCAAGATAATTGACTCGACCGGCAGAACGATAACTACAGGACTCATAACGACCGGTTCGGATGGAATGGGCAGTACCGATCTATCCCAAACACCAATGCCTTCGGGCGGATATGAGATCGTTGCCTCTACTATCTTCAACAGCATCAATTACACATCAAAGAACTATGCATTCAGCCAAGGAGAATCAATAATTATCGAACAGGCGGACGTCAATGTTTACGGAGTAACCCTGGACAATCAAGGCAAACCGGTGGCCAGCTCCGTATCCGTGATCGGTGGAACTGTCAGACTGAATACTCAAGGAGCTTTCAGGATTGAGGGAAGTAGTCAAGCACCACCTCTCGAGTTGACAGTGACTTCTGGTTCAATTGACAGGAAGTTCGGGAAACCAAACCCCTACACACGTGTTGTCTGGTCTAATTCAACTGCGGCTCCAACGACACCGTACGATGTGACTGTCAACGTCAATGGTTTGCCGAGCAACTATTCGACTAATCTTCGAGTCGACGGAGCTTCCCACGGAACCATCCAAGGCGGCGGAACAACAATCCTGACCTTTGATGCTGGAACCGCCCACACAATTAGTGTTGACAACTACAACAACGCCTCCTCAACCAGTAGATACCACTGCATTAACAGTCTTCAAACGGTCACAGCTGGAACCAACCTCGTCTTCAACTACGTCGGTGAGTTCTATAGCACCTTCCAGCAGTCGGGCTCCCCAAAGTCCATCTCGGCAACAATTGACGGAACCACGTATGTGCTGCCCGTTGGGTTCTGGTGGACCAGCGGCTCAAACCATACCTTCACCTATCAGTCAAACTTGACTGATGATTCAACACGCTACCTTCTCACAGGGACATCGCAGTCTTCACCAGCAATAGTAAGTGGAACTCTCACAGTTACAGGATTCTACAAGACACAATACATCCTGAACGCTTCAACTGTTCCTGCAGGCATATCAGCACTGAATGGTTCAGGGTGGCATGATGCTGGTTCAAAGGTCAACCTAGTAGCTCCAACGGTCTCCAGATACAATTTCCAGAATTGGATTGTCGATAACGTGCAAATTCCGGGCAACCCTATCCAATTAGACATGAACTCCCCACACAAAGCAGTCGCACAATACCAGAGCCTCGGCGTCTATGATGTCACAGTAGCAGCCCTACATCTGAATACGAATGAGCTGACTGAAGCGACATTCGCTTGGGACGGCCAGACATTCGCCACGCCACACACATTCACAGGAGTCTCCGGAAACCATAACCTCATAATGGCATCAAACGACAAGCAAGGTCGTTCTTTTGCCAGATGGCAAGACTCAACCTCAAACATGACCTCGAGAACTGTATCTGCAGGAGGAACCTACACAGCACTCTTTGGGGTTCTCACCAAGGACTTCACGCTTACTATAACACCGGAACACCAAAGGATAGGCCCAGGACAGTCAACCTCCTTCACAGTGAGAGTGGATTCACCAAGCGGGTTCAGTTCACCAGTGACTCTGGGGATCAGGGGCCTTCCAGTAAACTCTAAGAGTGCATTCAATCCACAGACCTTCACTCCTCCTGGCACGTCGACTCTTGTCATCGACACCCTGTCAACAACTCTGGTGGGATCCCATATCCTGACTATAACCGCCACTGGTGATGATCAGATCCGAAAATCTATGGTCAGACTCAGTATGGGCGCGTGCATAATAGCGACAGCAACATATGGCTCTGAGCTCTCACCCGAAGTTCAATTCCTCAGAGGTTTCAGAGATAATACTGTCAGAAGAACCTTTGCCGGAGAGAGTTTCATGACGGCTTTCAACATCTGGTACTATTCCTTCAGCCCGATAGTCGCGGATTTCGTAGCAAGCAATAATCATGCCAAGACGATCGTTAAGGCAATCCTTTATCCTCTAATGGCGATACTGCACACATCTTCCTGGGTGTATACGTTCTTTACAAATACGCCTGAAATCGGTGTCTTTGTGTCAGGCGCGGCTGCAAGCTTTCTCATAGGAGCCGTGTATTGTGGACCTGTTCTTGCAGCCCTAATTCTCACTAGAAACAAGGTTCGAATGTATCTGTGGAGACTTTCGATATTGATCATTTCTGGAAGCGCAGTTCTCTCCCTAATGGGCGAGATCACCCAGAATATGGGACTAATGATGGTTGGAACAGCAGCTTTTGTCATTGGGGCCCTGATATCTGCTGTGCCGATTTGGTCCAAGATACTGAATACCATGAACGAGAGTTAGATGTCTCTGGGGTATTGACTGGTCTGGAAGACCGTCTTCGAAGGACTCTCTCAAACATAGAGAGACGGTTGGCAGGTGTGCCTGAGGAAGTTCTCCAAGAGTCTTCCCGCCAAGTTGCCAGAGCCAGAAGTAGACCCCCGCTTCCGCGTGTCATGGTAACTTCCCCTATGAAGGGAGAGCTTTACCCGGAAACACCAGATGATGATGAGAGGGTTTTCAAGTATATTGAAGCACATGATGGAGAGATCTCTGTCTCAAAGGCGCTTGGGGATCTGGGAATGTCCTTGGGTGAATTTCAAGATTCCGTCGGCCGATTGAGATCTACGGGTCGATTGTCAGTCCAAAGTGAGTTCGTTGAGGCGGGGACGCAAATACCCATAGGCCAGAGACTGTGCGTGAACTGTTCAAGACCCATAGAACACGAGGCCAGATACTGTGCAGTGTGCGGCTATGAACAGCCACCTTCACAGCGTCGGTGAATGCTTAGGTGCAGCCTAGGCAAAGTTTTTTCTTCTGAATAGCGATCAAGCTCTGGGAAGTGTGTTGTTGTGAATAGGCTTCAACTTACAATTGCTCTGGACCAGAACTTCAGCGAAAAGGAACTGCACAAGATAGCAGAATCCTTGGGAGGGGCTTTTGAGCTCAAGGATAGAGTTTACATGCTCAAGTCATCAGAAGAAAGCCCGCCCACTGCGGTGTTTGCGCTGGGCCAGGTCACGAAGGATAATCTGCCTTACATATTGGGCATAATCAAGAGCGAGTACTGGAAGAAAGCCAAGAAGGAGATTGCCCAGACACTTGGTAAGCGCAGAAAGGACGAAGACCCCTTGATCTCCTTCGAATGCTCATTCGATACGCTCAAGGCAAATATAAGGTGCAGAAGCAGCGATCGAAAAGTCATTGAGACAGCTTTCGAGCGTCTTGACCTGGCGCTGGAGTCTCTGTGGGCTCTCATTCAGAAAAAGGATCTTCCTTCGACAAAAGCACAAGTATACCTGGGATTCCATGAGCCGACAAAGATCTTCAGAATCGACCGGTTAGTGGTTCTGGGTCGAGAATTTGCAGAGTATGAATATGATGAGAAGAAGCAGAAATGGAGCCAGATAGCCCCCGGTAAGACGTAGAGCACATATCATTTCGGCACGCGCTGAAGGTGTGAGCCTATGTAGCCGAGACCCAACCTTCACAGGTCTTTATGCCATCTATGACATCTCTGGCATAGGCGTCAGCCCCAACGCTTTTAGTGAATTCTTCTGTCAATGGAGCCCCGCCCAAGATTACCTTCACCTTATCGCGTATAGAAGAGGCCTTCAGGGCCTCGAGAACTTCTCCTATCCTCATCATTGTTGTGCTCGTCAGTGCTGAAACTCCGATTATATTTGGCGACTCATCCTTGGTGGCCTTCACGAATTTGTCTGCAGGTACGTCTATGCCTAGATCTACTACCTCAAATCCTGCACCCATCAGACTTACAATGACAAGGTTCTTACCGATATCGTGTAGGTCTCCGGGAGCACTGCCAATTATGACTTTGCCTTTGTACTTGACCTGCCCTCCTGTGAGGTGGGGTTTCAGCAGGTCAGAGGCAGCCTTCATTATTGTTCCCGCAATTATCAGTTCACTGATGAAGTACTCGCAGGACTCAAATTTCCGTCCTACGACGCTGCTTGCTTCTCTCATAGTATCCATTATCTCGTAGGGGGAGATACCACTCTTCAGAGCTTCCTTCGTCACATCCAATGTCTGTTCGAGATTCAGATCAACGATGGATTGTTTGAATTTCTCGAGGCTATCTTTCTTGCTCATTGAGATCACCTTAAACGGCTATCGGGTACCTTCCATGTTTGATAACAGAATCATAAAGTGCACATACATTCCATGGCTGAACCTCTGGCTGTATTATGTGTCCTGGCGCTACTATCAAGCCTCCGCCAGCAGCGCCAGCCTTTATGACTCTAATTACCTCGGCTTCTACATCGGCAGGCGTTCCTCGGGGCAGAACCCTTTGCGAGCTGACCCCGCCGCAGAAGGCCATTTTGTCTCCGTACTTCTTCTTCAGACTCTCCAAACCCATGTTTGGGCACTCTGGCTGTACGGGGTTGAGGACGTTGACGCCCTCTTCAATATAGTCCTTGATGTACATCTCTACATCCCCGCAGCTATGAAGATAGATCTTTCCAGCTGTCTTCTTGTGTATGAAATCGTAGATCTGCTTATGTCTAGGCTTAATGAAATTCCTGTAGGTCTTTGGACTCAGAAGACCTGAGGTTTGTGCGCCCATATCATCTGCAACCCCCACAAGGGTACAATAGTCACCGATCTGATCGAGCATCATCCCGTACATTTGGATTAGTATTTTAGTGATTTTGTCGAGCAGCGCATTTGCTATGTGCGGCCTGAAGTGGATATCTTCCAAAAACTTGTTGACTCGTTTGTTTATCCTTTTTGAGTAGCGGTGTTCCGGTGAAACCGATAAATATAGCATTTTTCAAAATTGCTTTCATTGCTTTGTGCATCTTGCCACTTTCGGATCTATGGC
>JAPKYM010000086.1 GCA_026394315.1 Candidatus Bathyarchaeota archaeon
CAAGTTCTTGCCGCCAACATATTCTTTTCAGGCTTACTCCCTCTTCTTACAGGAATACTCCTAGGCCTGAAGCAGCTTAGAAGCCTCGCAGTATTCGGCTTGATCAGTTTTTCACTCCAGCAGGGCCTAGTGGTGTTGCTACTTTTCTTACATATGGGCCTCTTCGGTGTTGTCCTGGGATGGGCAGTAGCTAATATGTTCAATTGCGTTGTCTTCATATGGTCAATAAGTCAGTCGCTTGCCCTGTCGGCTGCCAAGAAATTCCATCTGAGGGCTCTTCTTGGATACTCATGGCCGTTATACGCTGTGGCATTTGTAAGTCTCCTTGACAACTGGTTCGACAGGGTGCTCCTTTTGGGCTACCCTCTGGGAGAATTGGGAGCCTACAATGTTGCGTTCAAGGCATTTGGATACTTGTATGCTATACCAATAGTCATCTCAGACGGGTTCTTTCCCCATCTGTCCGAATTAAGGAGTAGAGATGGCCCTGCAAAGTTGTCCTCGACTCTAACATTGGCGTCAAGATATCTTGCACTGGTGGCCACACCACTAGCTCTAGGTCTCGCCGCCACAGCAAACCCCGTGATCTCTCTTTTTGCCGGGAGAACTTATGCCTATGCGGGCCTGCCTCTGGCAATATTATGTGTCGCAGCAGCGATATCGGTTTTCGGACTAGTTCTCGGGAAAATATTACTTGTCATGGATGAAACACTTCCATATGCACTAATAGTCCTGAGCACTGTCCTGACTGGATTAGGGCTGGGAGAAGTTCTCGTTCCCATGCTCGGTTTAATGGGAGCATCGTTGGCAAGGGCTACTGCCATGATTCTAGGACTCTTATTCTTGATAGGCGTGACCAGTAGAAAGATCTCGCTGAGGATGGACTTCCAGGCGTTATGGAAAAGTTGGACGGCGGGACTGCTGATGGTCGGCGCCATCATACCAATTCAGACTGTTTACAGGAGCAGTGTTATGATTCCTGTATACGTGGTTCTGGGGATGCTCGTCTACACAGCCATTCTCCGGGAATTAAGGGCAGTCAGGAATGAAGACATAGAGCTCCTGAAAGGTTTTCTCGGACCCAAAATCGGGGCGCCCGTCGCACGATGGTTAAGAGCAGCGTTAATACCGTAGGGTAACGTCTGTAATCTTCTTGGATGGCTCACGGGGTGAGGTCGGACTTATGGAGATCAGGAAGACGGTAATAGGAAGCTTTCCGAAGCTTCCGAGACAAGTCAGTGAGGCCATCAAGGAAGTCATCAAGATTCAGCTGATAGCCTATTTTGAACAGATACCTGGTCTAGTTCGCAGTACTCGCGGGCTCGCGATTAGATCCAGGATCTTACCACCAGAGGATCCCTCTGGGATCGTCAAGGTCACTGACTTTCTGTTTGCCAGAGATTACCTAAGGAATATTGGCCGAGAGGGAGTTATTGTCAAGACAGCCCTAACAGGTCCCATCACTCTCGGAGTAACGTGTGCCACGTCCGGACTTCAACAATACTCAAGCCTTAACGATTTGAACCTGTATTATGATCTCTCGAGGGCTCTGGAACCCATTGTAGTCGAACTGCTTCGATTGGGGTCCTTTGTTCAGATCGATGAACCGGGCCTTTCCGCCGGATATATGGCGCCATCTAAGGCAGTTCCCATCCTTCGAGAACTATTCGAACATGCAAACGGTTCAGAGCGGTGTCCTGGGAGTCTGAGCATACACATATGTGGCAGTCTGGAGCGAGTCCCCGGCCTTCTACAGGAATTGCTTGGGCTTGACCTCGATGTGATCAGTCTAGCGTTCAGTGGAAGAATAGAAAAAGGTAACTTGAACCTCATCTCCGAATCCTTGTTCAAAGACAGCGGCAAGAAACTTGGTGTAGGTTGTGCC
>JAPKYM010000133.1 GCA_026394315.1 Candidatus Bathyarchaeota archaeon
AAGGGTAAAGACATCATCGAAAATAAGCTCAACAACATCGTTCTTGTCTATGCCCTTGCAGAGATGAATCCTGGCGAGCGTTCTAAGCTCTTGAAAATAATCAAGAAAACGAAGCTGGACAAGGCAGAGCTTGACCAAGCGTTCGCGCTGTTGAACTCTACCAAGGCAAAAACAAAGGTGCTGAACTTGGCGGGGACCTTGGTTAAAGAGGCTAAAGTGAGCTTGAAGATGCTCCCAGAGACGCCTGCCAGACAGGCTCTTGAAGAGTTGGCCGATTTTATTGCGTCCCGCCTCTATTGAGAATGTTTTTCCCTAGAGTAGTCTGAGATGACCAGTAACCTCGTCCACCAGCTTACTTGGGCCCGGGCCTATCCCCATACATGTCACAGTGTCAGGATCGAGTTGCGTTAGCCCTCTGTCTCTGATTACTACGACTGGCAGACCTCGTCTTTTGGCTTTGAGCTGTAGCTCTCTGAACTCCTCTTCGGAGTTCGTTTTCAAGACCACCTTGCATTGGCCCTCCTCAATCCATTTCTTCCACAATTCGTTATTCTCCTTTCTAATTGTCTCAGAAGCCTCAACGGAAGCGTGGCCCACCTGAGCTGCGACTTTGCCCTTACCCATTCTGATGTCTTGTCTGACGACTATCGCCATCTTATACCTGATGTCTGAGGAGGAACCCACTCGGATCATCTACTCAGTTTCACTGAGTCTGTGTTCCGTAACGTTGATCTGGCCATCCTGACCGATATCAATTATGTTGAATGAGTGACCGAATCTGCCTCTGGTTCTCATACTGGAGGTAGTTCCAGCGTTGACCAGAACAGTGCTGTCAATCTTCAGGACTCGTCTTACGTGTCTGTGACCCATCAGTACCAGATTGACTTTGTGTTTGAGAACTAAGTCAAGAATGTCTCCAGCATCTTCTAGCACATTCATTTCACGGCCCGAATGAGGCACGGGGACCAAGTGGTGATGGAAGGCGATGATCTTGACCGTGTGTTTAGGCAAGGCTTTCAGCCTCTCCTCTAGGTAAGTCTGCCTTCTTCTGCCAAGCCGTCCCTCGTCTCTATCGGGCTCTGGGCTATTCATTATGAAGAAATTGAACTGGCCTTCATCAACTTCGTATTCCAGCGGAGAGACTAATTCCCGAAAGAGCGATTGACCAAAGTTCCTCTCATCATGATTACCGACTGCGGTTATCGTTTTCGCATTGATGATTTTCAATTTCTCCACTGCAAGTTCATAGTCTGCGAGAACTCCATTGTCAGTGAGGTCGCCAGTATGAACCACGATGTCTGGTTTTGGTTCGAGTCTGTTGATAATGCGGACAGCCTCGTTAAATCGCCCCTCTTCATACTGTCCGTACTTGGAGATGTGAGTATCAGATATCTGCACGATTCTATATGCAATGTCTCTCAAGGCTTTTCACACCACTCCAGACTATCTCTATTCCTATTGGTTTACTCAGGGTCGAAATTCCAGCCCTACCTCTCAGAATAGACTCCTGATGTTCCACATTAGGTTCCGCCCATATTTAATCGCGCTCGTTGAGGTCGAGTCGGCAGGCTGTGACATTGGCGAGCTGAGGCCATCACTTGTCAGGTGGCGCCGAAGTCAAGGCATTTTTCTTTGATAAAGTGAAAATAGTAGCATGTCCTCTAGGGATAAAGAGGTGTGTCGTGAAGCATGTCTTCGCACGAGTCTAGGGGCAGAATTATGTCAGTTCAGCTAAGCGCAGTAGCCCACGCAACTGAAGACGCCGGTAAGGTTGAGATGGCTATGTTGAACACTTTGCCTGTTGATCTCCGAGACTCGACATCAATTTCAAGACAGAATCTGAAAGGTCATCATGGGAACCCGATGGTCATGTTGACAATACGGATATCCAGGGGAAAGGCTGTGAAGAGTGTAATTCAGAACTTGTTTACGATGATGATTATGAATGAGAAGCACGAAGTAAACTTGGATTTCGAGAACCTACTTGATGAGAATGGGAACTTCTACGTGAGACTGGACAAACAGGAAGCACTCAAAGGCAAGATCAAGCTAGCAACTAGGGACCCTATCAGAATCAAAATGAAGGCAAGAATGTTTCGGCCTACCCCAAACGGAGTAAGAGAGATTTTCAAAGATCTGGGCATGTAAAATGAAAACCTTTGTTGACATCAATGTGAAGCCTCCAATTGGGGAATACCGTGTCCAAGAGCAGATGGCGAAGATGGCAGGCCAAATGGGCTTGAGTGTAGTTGGTGTGCGTTTTCCATCAGGCATTGCTTCGAGTGAGATAGAATCATCAAGGGAGATATTTAGAAGCAGGGGGCTGGATGTTGCAGTCGGAATAGACCTCGTTCCAAATAACAGAAAGCAACTGCTGACCCAGCTTGGAGCTCTTAGAAACAAGTTCGAAATCGTAAGGGTCATATGCTCAGATACTAAAATCGCTGAAGTAGCCTCAAGAGACAGTCGCGTTGACCTCATATCGCTTGAACATCAGAAATCGTTTCGCAGCAGGCTGTCCGCTCTGTGTAACTGTAAATCAGCTTTGGAGCTCGAAATCTCAAGACTGATAGCGCCTTCTCTTAAGGCCCGTTCGGAGTCGCTGAAAGCTCTCTGCGAGGAGATCATATTAGCAGAAAGATGCGATGTTGACATAGTAATATCAAGTGGAGCAACCAACGCGATCACGCTTCGAGCCCCAAGGGATATGGCATCGGTCTTCACGTTTCTCGGTATGCCGAAAGATGTATCTCTGAAGGCCGTCTCCAATAAGCCTCTAGAACTCATCAAGGCAAATCGAGACCGGTTGTCAGGGAACTCCGCAGGCTCCGGAGTCCGTCTGGTGAGGGTGAAGCGCCAATGAAGCAGGATCGATGGAGGTATTTCCTGGTGCGAATAGTCTGTGACAGTGCCTTCTCTGAGAGAGACTTGATATGGGCTCTTTCCGATGTGGGAAGAGACTTCTTTGGTCTAGCAGGGCTCTCACAAATGTCATATCGCGTTGTCAGGTGTTACCTCAACCGTGGAGAAGCCGTACTCAAGTGTCGAATGGACTCCGTAGACAAGCTGAGAGCAACAACCACCTTGCTAACCCATGTTGCAGGACAACCGGCTGCTGCCTTCGTGGTTCGATCATCAGGGACCATCAAAGCACTTACAAAAGCTACGGGCCATCAGTAGTCAATAGCGTTCGCGGCTAGAGTACAAAGGTGACCTCAGAGCAACCATCGCAGATAGCGCCCGCTCACTTTTCATTCCCATTTGACATCGGGTTTTCTCACAAGGCCATATATGAGGCTGATCGCACCTAAGACTGCAAGTGGATAGCCGACTTTCGTTAGTATGTCTTCTTGCCTAGTCTCCGGGACTCTCGTCTCAAAGGTATATCTGGCTGTGAATGTAACCTCCTTCTTGTATTTCGGATCGAATCTGTTATCGAACGTCACGTAGTAAGTCCCATTCTCCGTAGGGACAAAAGTCCCGTTGAATCTATCGACTCTTTCCCGCTTGACCAAATACTCCACATCCTTCTCTCCGTTTCTCCATCTCTGATATTCGCGGCTGTTCATGACATAAAGATCTATTGCCCCGCTGCCGTTGGAGCCAAGAATCT
>JAPKYM010000050.1 GCA_026394315.1 Candidatus Bathyarchaeota archaeon
TGTCTTCGAACTTGAGAGGCCAACCTTCGAAGGAATCACCGGAGCAATAATAGACAAGGACAGTAAGCGACTGAAATTTACCATAGAAACGGACCCAGCGTATGGCAAATACCATTGGACAGGGCATAGGAACTGCGGGATCTCAATGTCTCCACCTCAAGCTGTCCAGGCCAAGAATCTCTGTCCCAAGTGTCATCGGCCCTTGACAAAAGGAGTTGAACAGAGAGTTGAAGAGCTTGCGGATAGACCTCCCGGATACCAGCCAGCAGGAGTACCGAGCTTTGTGCACTTACTCCCGCTATCTGAGATCATAGCGACTGTGATTGGTGTTGAGCAGCCAGCGAGTCCGCGAGTATGGCAGATATACAACAATCTGGTTTTGAAATTCGGAAGTGAAATCAGAGTTCTATTGGATGCTACCAAAGAGGAACTCAACACAATTGTGGAGCCTAACCTGACCCAGGCGATAATTGGAATCAGGGAAGACAAAGTAGTGGTGGTTCCAGGCTATGACGGGGTCTACGGTAAAATTGACTTATTCGCCGCTGGATCTAATGATGCGAAGGAGCCTGTGAGAGCCAGGACCAAATTGGAAGAGTTCATGTAACGATGCTGACCACTTGTGCTCAGGAGGTCAAATGAGCTTAGTCAGTTTGTTTAGATAATCAGCTAACTCCTTTTTTTCTTTCGTTGCAAAACCGAGGTTTGGTTCGATAGACTTCAAAGCTACCTCATATGCTTTGTTAGAGAAATCCTTGGACCATTTTCCAGCTTTGATCTCGATGAGTGTTCTTGTCAGCTCTTCAATCTGCCTATCCAACTCTTTACCCCTGCTCTGAAGGACGGAAACAGCGAGGTTCTTCTTCTCTTTCAAAAGGACAATTTCTTTCTCTTGCTTCCGAATCAATTCCTCATACAGGTTCCGCGGGATCTCCTGGCTCTTGAGGAGGCTATCGAGTGCACTCAGCCTTCTTTGCACTGAATCGATCTCTTTGAGTAAGGACTCTGCCTCGACTCGCCATCTGGAGAGGACAACTATTTCCCCCCTGTCCATCGTCAGCTGGCCCACTGGAATCCTTTCCAGTTCACCGGTACCTTTCTCCAGCTCGGCTGCTTCCATCTCTCCGAAGTTATTCAACGTGATTCCTATGATCTTACCCAAGTTCCGACCGTAGGTGTCAGATGTCTTCTTTCCCAGGAAGCTTCGTAACTCTGACTCTGACAGTTCCGTCATCTTATCGTGCTTTTCCACCTAGTCTTGGAGGGAAGTGCCTGGTTCTCGGGTTGGTCGGGTTGGAATCTTTGGCATCTCAGGGAATTTCTCACGCATCCTCTGTTCGGCCAAAGTTGTGGCTTCCTTCATTATCGCTTCTGACTCTTCTGTGGGAACGGTCTGATCAAAATTCTGTTCAGTCACTTGGCCGACCTCGAGGGTCATCTCTTCCAGTATCTCATTTACGTCGGCAATTTCCGTTGATATCTCAGGCATGATATTTCGAAGATCATTTCTTACCATGCCTAGAACGGCTCCGACTGAGCTCATTGAGTATGCAAATTCACCGAAGTCCCTCACTCTCTCAAGTTTCAGGTT
This sequence comes from Candidatus Bathyarchaeota archaeon, assembly GCA_026394315.1. GTDB lineage: Archaea > Thermoproteota > Bathyarchaeia > 40CM-2-53-6 > RBG-13-38-9 > JAPKYM01. The sequence goes on from JAPKYM010000050.1 coordinate 1,592, forward strand.
CACGCGCTCGAGCAACATTTGGCTTCGAATAGTTGTAAGCACCATCTTTCTGATCTCTGCATCCTCTTCAGCGAACATTGATGCCTTGGCATTGTTCTTTTCCTGCATTGCCGCTACACACTTTGCGTACAGTGCCTTGTCACGAGATTGAAGCTGGTATGTCTTTGATTCAAGTTTCCTCATCTGCACCTGGAGTCTGTGAATAGTCGTGTTCAGTTTACGTTTTACCGGTTCTGGATGTAGGATTTTGCCGAATTTCTCTCTCCATGATTCTCTGTATCTGAACATACTAGATCACTTTACTTAATCCATTATGATTGTCGGTCTTTCCAGATGAATCTCGCGGTTTGCTATACTTGCCGCGCGAAGGCTGTTTGTTGTCATGATTATGGTTCTTCCGTATATATGCCTAAGCCCTCTGAGGATGGGCAATAAGACATTGACTGAGGGTGGATCTAAGTTACCTGTGGGTTCATCTAGCAGGATTATTTCAGGTTCAGCTGCCAGCGCTCTGGCTATACCCACTTTCTTGGCTTCGCCGAAGCTTAGACTAGCGGGATCAAAATCGGATTTGTCACGGATGCCGAAAAATTCAAGCAGGTCCTGAATGTACTTCTCTTTAGTCGGCCCATTCTTTCCCGAAATGTCTTGAACGAGTCTTATGTTCTCCTCAACAGTAAGGCCCCTCACGAGCCCGAAAGACTGGAAGAGCATGCCCACTGAACACGACCTAAGAGCAGCCAAGTCCTTAGAGTTTAGAGTCGACAGATCCTTGCCGAGAATTCTGATAGACCCCCTTGTTGGCTTTTCGAGACCTGCTATTAGATTGAGCAAGGTTGTCTTTCCAGTTCCTGAAGATCCGGTTACTGCAACAAAATCTCCTTCGTAGACGCTGAAGCTCAATCCGTTGAAAAGGCGGATGCAAGAAGAGCCGTCTTTGAATGATTTATGAAGGTTCTCAACCGAGACGATCATCGATCTACCTGTCAATGTCTTAGCACCTCTGGGACATTAAGGTGGAAAGCATAGAAAGCGCCAACAACCCCCGCCAGAAGGGTGGAACCACATATGACCGCAGCTGATAAGACTGCCAGAGAATGAAAAGCGGTGACTGGCAAACCGTTATAGATCAACAAGAGATATCCAAGGGTTAGACCCAGTAAATAGCAAATAGGTGTGTAAGAAAACGCCTTTCCAAGCAACACTATCCCAAGAGGAGTTTTTCTGACACCAACCGCAACTAGAATTGCTATGTCGCGTTTCCTGGAAGACAGCCCGAGGAAAATCTCGTAAAGTGCCACCGATGACATAACGGCAAATATCATCGTGATTAGAGGCAACGTCGAT
>JAPKYM010000097.1 GCA_026394315.1 Candidatus Bathyarchaeota archaeon
TATGATTCACTTACTGGAGCCGGTGCAACAACGATTCTGGCCTGGTCAGCGAACCTAACGCACTCTAGCCAGAATGTCTTCCTCTTCTCGGGGCTCTCCCATCAGTAGACTCGAATGTCTGTGCCAACTTGGCATTCAGTGCAGTTCGATTATTGCGCCAAGAAGCTGCTGGGTATCCGTGTATGCCCATCTGTTCTTCTCGTCGATCTGTAGCAGTTTGATGCCGCGTCTTTCCCACTCCTTCACGCGGTCATCAAGAGTCTTGAGGCGCGGGAAGTTAGGATCAATGTGATGGATACCGTTACCGTTCTTCCTTATGAATTCCCATTCCTGTGTTCCGCCTTCAACTGGCTGGATGAACTCAATTCGCAAGTCTCCGATGTCGGCGAAAGCGATTAGAGCCTTGCAGTTCCCCCTGTTCTCTCCACGAACGACCGCCGGACCATCCATAGTCCAATTGGGTGTCAAGTCAATACCTAGACAGTTCTTCCAATTCCTACGGAGCTTTTCCATGTTGTCTGTGACTATACACGCATGACCTCTTTGCATCCATGCGCGATCTTCTTCTAACGGGTTGAATTCTTGGCTCATGTATTTCGTAGTCGAAAGAGCGGAATAGATAACTGTTTTGAAAGCCATATATAGATCTAGGGCGGTAGACCTCTGGCATGGTGCGATTATTTGTTGAAGTCCTTGTTGAGGAATAGAAGAGCAATCCAACGCAATAGTCTGGTGGCGATAGTTGTAGTAATTGTAGTACTTGCGGGAGTAACAGTCGCCTTCATGGCCACAAACCCAACCATCCCACCACCTTCAGTGACCTCGGCGACCTCAGCGACTTTGGTGCCAGTAACGATGCCGTCAAAGGATACTTTGGTGATCGACGACGGGATATATCAGAACTTTGGGCTCGGGATTTTTGAGACAACCCAGTGGATGTATGTTGTCTACCAGAATCTCGTTAACCTCAATCCGACGGCCGAGTATGAAGGTAGGATAGAAATAGTTCCATGCCTAGCAACGAGCTGGACGGTTTCTCCTGACGGGAAGACATACACTTACACTCTCCGGCAAGGCGTAGATTTCTCTGACGGCAATCCTTTCAACGCGTATTCCGTGTGGGGCATGTTCTATATCCAGTACTACATGTTCGGCTCGTCTCCAACCTGGCTCTATGGGTTGCCTATAATCGACTATGGCCATGTGAAATTCGATTCATCGACGCTAGAGCTGATGGCGCAGAGCGGCGCCTTCACCACGCCCTCGGGCAGCTTGTTGTCTATCATGAAGGATAGCAGCTGGCCTGTCTACGTAAAAGACGAGAACACAATAGTCTTCCAACTAAAGGTCTCATTCGTGGATTTTCCGAACATACTGAATGCTCCTTTCGTCGAGGTATTCGACCCCACGTATGTTATGGAGCACGGCGGTCCTGGGACTCCTGGCGCACAGAATGAATATTGGATTCTTCATCCGCCCCCCGGTACGGGCCCCTACATGTGGAGTGATGTCATTCCATATGGTCGGAAAGTCTTCGTGCAGAACCCCAACTACTGGGGAAAGAGCCTTACGCAAGCAGAAGTTGCAGCAAATCAATTCTTAGATCCAGGCCACTTCAAGAAGATAGTGATCAACTATGTCCCCGATGTTGCTGTTCGCTACATAGACCTGACACAGGGTCGGTGTGACATGGCTGCTCCCATTGCCGGCAGCAATTTCAGACTCTTTCTGAGCACTCCTAGCCCAGACTACGCGTTTGTCAAATTTGGCAAATCTCAGGCAACGGAAGTAATGATGAGCTTGAACGTGCACAGGCCTCCTCTAGATATTAAGGAGGTGCGCTTGGCTATTGTTCATGCCGTCAACGTGACCAGAATAATCGAGCATGCTGTGTGGGGCTACGGCACGCCTTTTGTCGGACCCGAAGTTCCAATGTATGGAGAAGCATACAATCCCGCTAACCTCTCTCCCTACGAATACAATGTTCCCCTAGCCAAGGAATACTTGGCAAAGGCGGGCTTCCCGAATGGCAAAGGGCTTCCAACGATCCACATTAGGATAGATTCGCTAGCACCTTTCGAACAGACAATTGCGGAAATCGTGCAAGAAGAATTAGGACAAATTGGCATAAACGTCGAGATCCTAGTGACAACCTTCGACAAGTTCGAAGCCATTTACATGCAATCCTATACCGCGAACCTGGACAACCCCGAGGTTGAAGAAATGTCCCTCAACTGCGGTTACGCGTACTCACCCGACTTCATCAGCCCAGCGAACTTCTTGGGGCAGTTCACAACTGACCAGTCGAATATGGGCAATTTTGCCCTGTACAGTTCGGACGCCACAAACAAGGCACTGCAAGTTTTGCTTTCAAGCAATGATCCTGCTCTTCGAAAGGAAGCGATGACCGCAGCCTATCAGCAAGTATACGATGATGCGCCATACCTCTGGCTTTTCCTGTGTCAATTGCCATGCATAGATGGATCTATCGTCTACAATACCAAAGTGGTGCAGAGCTACTCCCTTGACCCAGAGCTATTTGGCTCAACAGACCTACCAATATTGAATACCGTAACGCCGCCGCAGTGAGCGGTGCAATACCCCAGACAGGATGTACCTTGGATCTAAGTAGCTTGGATCTGAGGTACATCCTACGACGTCTTAGTACGAGTGCACTTGTACTGCTTGGCGCAGTAACCCTCACGTTTATTTTATCGCGCCTGGTATCAGCGAATCCGATTTCCGCATGGTTGGGGAAGGGTGGCAATCCTGAACTGGTTGCTCTTTACACAGAAGCATACCATTTGAATGACCCCCTTTACGTCCAGTACTTCTATTACATAAACGGGTTGATTCACTTAGACTTTGGTTATTCTCCATCGCGGCACGAACCGGTTATCGCTGCACTCTCACAAACATGGCCCTATACTCTGCAACTCTTGTTCTTCTCGATGATATTCACGGCTATTTTGGGTATTGCATCAGGACTTCTATCGGCCAAGCACGCGGGCCGTGTACCAGAGAAAGCAATCAAGATTTCCTATATCGCCAGCACATCATCTCCGCCTTTTCTAGTGCCGCTCATCCTAGTGTTAGTCTTTACGATGGTAATACCAATCCTGCCGACATCTGGCCCCATAGATCCCGGGATGTCGCTCCCTACGCGTATCTCTGGTATACCAATGATAGATGCAATGATAGAGGGCAACTGGCC
>JAPKYM010000022.1 GCA_026394315.1 Candidatus Bathyarchaeota archaeon
CGATGTCTTGAAGTCTCTTTCTTGTGAGCGGATGGTTGTAAACTATCTCGATTAATTTTGCAGTCTCCTTTTTCATGGTTTGCAGGCGTCTGTTGGTTTTGGTGATGACTTCGCCTTTAACATCTTTCCTGATCCCCCCTATGAGATTCATTGCAGGGGCTCTTCGGCTGCCGGTTAGAGACTCGAAGATATCCAGAACTTGTTCCCGGGCCTTCAAGGAGAGCATGAATAGCGTCTTAAACCCGATCAAATCGCCGGCGACTCCCAGCCACAGAAGGTGGCTATGGATTCTTTCGAGTTCAGCCATCAATGTTCTTATGTAGCGTGCGCGGTCCGGGATCTCTATCCCACCTAGTGTCTCGACTGCATTCAGATAGGCTGTTGTGTGGGTGACATTGCAGATGCCACACACCCTTTCAGCCAAGAAGACACCTCGAGAGTAGCTGCGACCTTCAAACAGTTTCATTATTCCTCTGTGATTCCATCCCAGCTTGACATCTACATCGGTTATCGTTTCACCATTTAGTTTGACTCGGAAGTACGCGCCTTCGATTAGCAAAGGGTGGTATGGGCCAAGGGGTATGAGCGACCTCTCAAGCTTTTGTGCTGTGTCAGCTGCAAATGGTAGCTTGCCGTTCTTGTCCACGAAATGTTCGCATTTCTCGCTTTCAACGGCATTTGGCCATTCATAAGGTAGCCATAGATGTCGGGGATCTGGGTGGTCAATGAATCGGACTGGAGTAAACTCCATCATTTCTCTTTCAGACCAAGAGGCCTCAGGTGCGATATCAGAGATGGATTCAATCTCAGGCTCTTCGGGCGGAAGTTGAACCTTGACGTTGAAGTGAACATATTGGTCAAGATGGTCAAGGGAATAATGGTAGATTACCTCGTAACCGTTCAGGCCTCTATCAATTACGGAGACATGAATCAGCCTCGCCTTGAACTCGCCAGTAAGATACTTGGCAATCTCTCTTACCCTTTCTCTATTGGTGTAAAACCAGTAGATCTTCGTACCGGCTTTAAATTCGAAATCTGTTCCAAGTCTCTGATTGAGTTCGTTGATTATGTCTTCCGAGTGCCCCATTTTAGCCACCCACTCTTGCCTTTATCGTAGTCTCTGCGAGTATCCGCAAGGCATTTCTCAGCGCTGGACCTGTCGAGACAATTCCTGACCATTCCAGAGTGAAATAGCTTCCGAAGATGATGATTAGTGCCCCAATTAGGAGACCTGGAAGACGTAGAGCCATCGGGACTATTGTCGGTCGATTGTCTTCCTCCTCAGACGCTGAGAAAAAAACATTAGACCAGACTGACAGACACGCTGCTAGAGATATTGCCGCTGTCGCTACGACTGCTGACTTTGTAATGATGGGAACATTACTGTTGAACACAAGTTCCCTTAAGGTACTTACTCCTAGCGTGCCTGGAATCAGGCCCAAGCTCAGCGCGCCAACTGCAAATGATATCTTCATTACTGGGAGTCTCTTGGCAAGGCCTCTCATAGTGTCAAGATCTTCGGAATGACTGACTTTGATTGCCACACCCGAATCGAAAAGTAGCTGGGATTTGGAGAATCCGTGATTGTACATGTGCAAAAGTGCTCCTCCGAATCCTAACACTAGTGCCTCCTCAGAATTGAATCCGCTGTTGGCGAGAGTCCCAGCAAGGCCGAGAAAGACGGCTATGTAACCGACTTCGGATATAGTCGAAAAAGCCCAGACCCTCTTTATTCCGCGAATGTGCTTTTTTCCCACATGAAGTCTCGTGTATCTGCTACCAAACCACGCCTCTACGAGTGCATATATTGACCCTGCGAGCATGCTTGCTAGACCGACAGCCAGCAACATGTTCGCAATGTAGGAGTTGACAATGCCCATGCTCCCCAGTATTCTTGCTATGTCAAAAGCAGCGACTTGAACCAGAGCAGCGCTCAGGAGTGTATGTATGGGGATTGGTGCTTCACTGTGAGCCTGGGGTAACCAAAGTAATCCGAAGGGCAGTAATCCGGCCTTTACACCGAATCCCAAAAAGTAGATGGTGGCGAGGAGGTTCACCTGACCCACACCAAGCGCGCCAATCTCGGCCAGATTGAGGCTGTGAATAAGTTGATACTGCCAGAAGATGCCTCCAATTATTATGATGCCGCCAAATATGCTGAGTGCTAGGTATCTGTAAGCAGCTAGTATGCTGCTCCTCCTTCGGCTGAACATTACAAGTATTGCGCTTGTGACGCTGCTTGATTCCAGGAAAAGATAGATGACTAGTATGTTGAAGCTCGAGACCATTCCGATCATCATGGCAATGAAAAGCTGATAGAGAAGATAGTAAAGCCAGGTCTCTGACCTTTCTTCCATATATTTGAAACTGTAGATTGCGCCCAAGAATGCGAGGAGCAGTACTAGTTCAGAGACATATATTGAAGCAGCATTGAACGTAAACTCTCCCAGACTGTCATAGATGAATTTCCTTTCTAGTGATAGGACAAGAAAATAGGTGTTCACGAGAAATGCTACTGCAAATGAGGTGGCTATCAGTTTGTTTCTCAAAGCTATGGATCTGAGACCGACTATTGTTGAAGCTACTGCAGAGAAGATCATTATGATGAATGGCAACGGCGCTAACGTTGTCACTTTTCTTTTTTCTCCTTGGAGCTGAGCTTGGTTTGATCATAGTAAAGATCCCAAGCTTCATCGATCTCTTCAGAGATCAGCGGTATTCCAGGCGAGAATAATTCAGGCCCAGAGAGATATGGTGACTTTGCAAGCCCTCCTAGGAAGATCTTCTCTGTGTCCATTCCAGTGCGATATAATGCAGGGATAATGACGGCGAAGAAGATATAGAAGGCCGATATGGTCGCTAGTTCCGCGCAAAGGAAGACCTCTATAGTTGTCTCAGCAAAGACAATCCCGAGAGAGGATCCTATGAGTAAAGCAATCGAAATTCCGAGAGGCAGTCTTCTAGCTCTCATTGTGCTTTCATGATCCTTTCTAAGATTGGGTCGAGTGAGATTCTGTGAAGATGAGTTCCTATGTCCGCAGGTGAAGCTCCAAGGCAAAGTGCTAGGAGCTCTAAGTAGTTTATGACTGGAATGTTGTAGTCTTTACCTTCATTTTTAAGGGTCATCTCTGCCCTTTCGAGCCGCTCAGCACATGCTGGGCAGAAGAGAGTTATGCAATCAGCACCAGATTCTTTTGTCTCGTTAAGCTTAACCTCGGCCCTTTGGTGGAGTGAGAAATCGGGATCAGAATACATCGCTGGGACACCACAACAGAGTCGCTCCGTTTCAACATGAATCAAATCGCCTCCAAGTACTGTGATAAGATCGTCGAATTTCGGTGATAGGTCCAGGTTCTCCCTTAGTATGCGGCAACCGTATTGGGGAACGCATTTTAGACCCGACAGAGATTGGCACAGTTTCTCTTTGATTGTGTTCAGGCCGATTCTGTCATGAAGGAACTCAATCATGTGATAAATCTGGGATGATCCGGAGTATTCTGACCCGCACGTGATCAGCATCGCATTGATCTTGTCTCTGAGATTTTTGTCCTTTGATAGATCGTGGTTCACCTTGTTTAGGGTGTCAAAGCAACCGTTGCAGATGACGCATATGTCTTTGCTTGCCGCGTTAGCTATTGATATGTTTCGGCCTGCTAGGGTCAGCCATAAGTCTCCGGATAATGTCCTAGATATTTCAGGATCAGGGCAACAGGTGGCGTCAGGCATTCAGCAGGCTCTGAATCTGTCCTTGATCTATGAGATTCGTGACAGCGCCTTGGAATTGGGCTGGAACTGGGCTTTGCGCCTTCTTTCTTAGCGGATGAATTGGGTTCTCTTCTTCCGACATTACGCCTGACACTCCTTATGATTGACCGAATAACCTGCGAGCATCTGCCCGCTTGGCCTTCTTGAGAGCCTCAGTGGTACAGAATTTCACGCATTGAGGGTCATTGTCGCAGAAGTCGCATTTCGTTACCACTTTTCTATCCTCATCAAAGTGAGGATTCGAGATCGGGCAGGAGAGGATACAGGCCTTGCACACTATGCATAAAACAGAATTGATCTTGACAAGTCCGGTGTTCTCATCCTTGGTTATGGCGTTAGCGGGGCATGATGCGAGACATAACGGATCTTCACAATGGATGCAGTGGATACCGACAAAACGGGATTTGGGCTTCTCAGGATCATTGATGATTTTGATGTGAGACTTTCTGAAGTCTGTCGATCCATAATGCTTGAGAGAACAAGAGACCATACAGTATGTGCAACCCGTGCATCTCTCCGAATTGAAAACAATCACTTCTTGTTCTGAATCGTCTTGATTATTCAAAGTCAGAACCCATCTTTATGGTCTAGTGTAGCGCGCGCTAGACGAGCCTGCGGTCTTTGATGATCTTGATGATGCCTCTCCCTAGGCGGCTCAGCAACTTGATGATTCCCACGGGAATGCAATTCATAAAGATTGTGAGTGGCCTCGTTAACCTGCCTCACTCAGGGTCGGTTATTTAGTTCTCTCTTTCCATTTTGGCCACGAAGAACCCATTACAATGGTCTTTATGTGGGTAAAAGCGCCTCGCCTCATTTAGGCCTCTGAATGCCTCTGACCCCAATGTCATGGATGTTGGGGATATCTTGAAGGTTGGGTGGGCCTTGAGGAATTGTTCGATGACCAATTCGTTTTCTTCGAGAAGTATGCTGCAAGTTGAGTATACTAAGGATCCAGTTTTCTTGACATGTTGTGACGAAATATCTAAGATTCGAAGTTGTAGTGACGAGAGCTTCTCTACGTCCCCGGATTTCATTCGCCATTTCATTGATGGTGATTTGGCGTAGAGTCCGGTGCTGCTGCAGGGTGGATCGACGAGTACGACGTCAGCTTCAACATTCAGAGGCAGATCCCTCTGAACGTCACATATTATGGGCTGAGCGATCTCGACTCCCATGCGTTTGATTTCGCTCTTCCAGATTCTCATACGAGCTTCCGCGATGTCTAGCGAGACGACCGTGCCTTTGTTGTTCATAATCTGTGCTAGTGAACAGGTCTTTATGCCCGGTGCGGCACAGATGTCGAGCACAAAATCTCCGGGCTTTGGATTTGCCTCTTGACAAGCTGCTTGGCTGGAGATGTCTTGGATCTGAAAAAGACCGCGTTCATAGCTTCTGAGTCTTATTAGCGGCTTTTCAGTTCTTTCGACCTTCCAGACATCTCTGAGCTCGATCATTCTGCTTAGTGTGACTCCTTCATGCTTGATTTCTTCTATTACGGTCTCCCAGGGCTGTCGAAGGCTGTTAATTCTAAGATATGTCGGAGGCGGTGAGTAGTCTTCGTTCAGTAGTCTGAGGCCATCATCTCGCCCCAGTAGCCTGAAGCTATACCGAACAAACCACTCTGTGTGGCAGGTTTCGAGACTCATCCTCGTAAGTTCACGCTCATTGGCAATCAGCTTTTTGGGTTCGGCTGCCAAGATCATGCCGAAAGCACTCTCGACTGGGAGAAGTTCGTCTCTTCCCAAGACTCTGCGGCCGGATTCAAGGAAGCTTAGGATGCCCTTAAACGTCCTTTTGCGAAAATGAGCCCAGTAGATGTAAAGGCGAAGGAAATTCCTGACGCCAAGATTCCAGTCTCCCAGTTTCCGGGGATCAAGAGCCCAATCTGCAATGTAATCAACTAGGTTGAGTCGTCTCGTCGTTTCAGTCATCAGCCTGAACGCCAGTCTCATTGAGCTTCCATCATGAATTTGAAGTTGTTTCGAAACAAGAATAAGGGCTTGCCTTTCACTCAAGCCCTCAAGTTCCATCCAGCTCAAGGCCTCAACTGCTAGGGCGATCGAATCTTGAAGCAATATTGTTCTAGAGTACTCTCTCGATACAAGCTTTTGTTTGTATCGTTTCTGTATGTTATATGCGAGGGATCGGGACCTTACGGCGAGCTTTTGGCCCCCTTCTCTATTACGATATGGCTGTTGTCCATGTATAGGTCTATAGAACGTCGCCAGCTTCAAGATTTAATGTTTCTGCTACCGGCTGGGGGATGGTGACTCGTAGGCTGGATCCTATCTTTTGCAGTGCATCGTCTAGGTTGCCTATAACGTCTGTGCTTGTTTTGGCTACTCGATGCCTATGTAGCTGTTGTCTAGCCCGCTGTGGCATGCCGTCTATGTTAAGGCGGAAAGCTCAAGATGCAAGCGAAGTCTGATGATTAGCGCGGACTAAGCTAGTCACATTCAATTGTCTCTGAACCCTCTCATCCTAATCTCGGAGCTTTGTCGGCTCAGTAGGCTATCCCTCAAGGGGATTTTGTGTGCTTGAACCATCGATAACACATTCTTCGGATTTAGATTGGTCCGTGCTGGTTGATCGCAAGAAGTAGTTACCTTTTCTTGTAATCTTGCCACAGTCCATCATCCGTTTTAATATGGGTCTGAGCCAAGCTTTTCTAAATCCTGTCTCTCCCCTAGCCTTCTTTCTTCCATATGGCTCATCTTCATGATTCGTTATTGCCGGTTGCCCCACATGAAGGAAGTTGTATGGCTTCACCTGATTTTTTAATGGTTTGTCTCTGTTCAACGCCCTAATTTTGTTGAAAACATTGGCTGTGGGCACTTCGATGGAGAGTGTATAAGCGACGCCCCACAGTATAACAGTGATACTAATGTGTATTCTAAGGACTAACATTGTGAAAAACTGCAGAAGATGCAAATCATCCATTAGGCCCCATTGTGACTTGCGCAGGAAGACGGCGAAGAAGAAATATCTTGATAACAAGTAAGAAGGCTGACTACATCCTAAGACCCTCAGAGGGTTTCAGGGGATTCTTCCCTTGGTGTGGTGCTCATCATCTATGGCGCACACAACTATGTTTCTGCACCTTTGAGATGTGAATGCAAAGGACGTGGGTTTGATGGGCTGGTACTGTCCGAAGCGCCGTGCGACATTCGTTGAGTTTCAACCCACCTGCCCCTACTGTTTCGTGCCACTAAAGAAGTCGAAGTACGAGGATCGGATTTAGTCGGCTGCAAAGATCAAAGGGTGTACTCACCATTTGTGAAGAAAACATTATACATATGAAGGGTTTATTTCAAGCACATTCCATGTCTTAAATCACATGGCGTTTATCTCTTTGATTCATGGTGTGGTACCCTGAAGTTGAGGATGTTGTTTGCGTCAACATAGAGGTTCTCGACCTGACGAACGACAGGCACCCTCACAAGCTACTGGGTTCGCGTAGAGGGATCCAAACTATAATAGATAAAGTCAAGAATAAGGAGGAAAGCGGACTAACATGGCAGGCTGCTATTTTGATGAAAGAGTTGGCTCGACTCCATTTGTTTGCCGGAGCAAACCACAGGACTGCTTATGTTGTGGCAAAGATGTTCCTCATCAGAAACGGTCGACGTTTAAGAGTCGATTCCTTTGAAGACGCCTATCCATTTATTAAGAACGTTGAGGGTAGGAATGTTGACGAGATAAAGAGGTGGGTTGAGCATGGAGCCTAAGTGTTCAAAGAACCCTAATGACGGTCTCATTAGGGAAATTATAGCAGAGGATCTGCCTCTTTTGAAGATGCTCGCCACTAACGGAAAAGACAAGTCTCTAGTTAGGAAATAATCTCATATCGTCTCTTTCTCCACGTTTCTTTCTCCATTACAAGCGTGCGCTTTCACTTTCCTCTCTTGCTTAAACCCCTCAAGCATCGTTTCCTATCTGAGTCTCAGATGCAGGTTCAAGAGGTCCGATGGTTCTACCGCACCCAACCTGTAATGGTTCCAGAATCTTGGGATCTCTCAAGAAGGCATCTGAGGCTTTCAAGCCGATGAAATTGTTCACGCGCTAAAAATAGGGAGGGCAACATGAAAGGGTGACTTCAATGACGCCCTCCCAACTACTGACCCTTGGTCTTGCTGATATTCCGTAGTTTACAGCGCGCGCTTAACCATTGAGGAGAGAAGAAGCGGGGCAGCTTTTTATGAAGCTTCAGGCAGAGATTCCGCGATGAGAATGAGTGTAGAGGAAAGCTTCTCTCTGTCGTGGGACAACCTTATCAGAGGAATGACGGCTTGCGTGGTTGTCTTGGTCTTCACGCTTGCGGCAATCTTTGGACTTGTTCTCGAGAACTTCTGGCTCAGAATCGTCATAGTGTTGTACCTCTTCTGCGTTCTCATCATTCCGCTCCTTTGGGCGCCGCAGCGCTACCTTGTCAAAGGCAACCTTGTCACAGTTCAGAGACGAGTAGGCGATGTGCGCATTCTAGTCAGTAGAGAGCCAGAACATTGGAAATGGACCTGGTTGGGATTGAGACTATTCGCCAGCGGCGGGTTGTATGGATACTTCGGCTACTTCTACATGAAGCGAATTGGAAGTGTCCGCATGTATGCAACGAATAGACACAATATGGTCCTTCTTGTGGACGAGAAAGGGAAGAAGATCCTCGTCAGCCCGAATGAGGTCGACAGATTCATTCAACAACTCAAGAAGTCAGTTCTACTCGCGGAGAACAAATAACTGAAGCATCTTCAACCCTTGAATCAAGACTGCGTTTCAGCTGCAGAGGTGGTTTTTCGGGTCAAAGATGATTTCATTCCCTATGGGGAAAGCAGCAGTAAGCGCGCGCTGCCTGTGGTACTTGGCTATAACCTGAAAAACAAATCAAAACGACGATTCCTAAAGCGAGAAGTCGCATGACACGTCGATTTCGTTCATTATCAAATCTCACGTTTAAAAAGCTTAGCGCGCACCCGCTAAGAGTCAAAATACCTTAGCAAGCACTTCTTCACTGAAATTCATAGCCACATTGTGGGCATCGCGGTCTCACAGAAGATAAGCCGACAAGTTCAGGGGGTGTCTGTCCCCTAGTCTTAGGGGCTAATCGAGGCATAACCATTCCCTTGCATATGGGGCAGTATCTCAGATTCTCTGGAAACGCCAAACTCTATACCCTTCCTACGTCCTCCATCCCACAATCGGGCGTTAGTCTCCCCTGAGATCTCTTGATTTGAGAATTTCCCCCGCTTGCACTTGACCCCCTTCTTTACACGCAAATAGACGCAAATAACCATGTTCTAGGGAGAGTGTGTTGGGTAGATAGTATTGCGGGTTAACCCTAGACAACGCGCGCTAAGGCGAAACAAACACACAAAGCAAGTGTCGGAAACCGGAATACAAAACGTTACGAAAACGGATCGATTAATATAAGCGCGCGCATCTGGCGCTCCCCTCTATGCCTGCGAGATTGGGGCAAAGTACCGGCTGCTTTGATATTGATGAGATCTCCGGAACCATTAGATTACTGAGAGTATGTGGTCATGAAGAAGTGTACCGGTAACAAACGTGCGCTATCGGTGAGTCGACAGTAGCGCGCGCTAATAGGAATTCATTTAGGGAAAGCTAGATGTATAGCAGGTGTCTGGTTTGCTGAACTATGAGGATATGTTTAACTATTTCAAGAGGGAGCGGGATGGACTTATCCGTGCCCTTGAGAATCTGTCTGATGAGGACTTCATGAAGAATCTGGGATTAAGTTTCGGCAGTATCAAAGATGTTCTTGTACACACCGTGATGGTTGAGGACAACTGGCTACACTATAGAGCAGCTGGATTAGGAGAAGGAACCAGCCTAAAGATGGAGGGCTTCAAAAACATGCAAGACATTAAGAAATACATAGCCGAAGTAGACGCCAGGACTGCTAAGCTCTTTAGCAACATGACTGCACAGAACCTCAGAACGGAGATTAAAAGGGTTCAACCAGACGGTAAAGAGGTTGCGTACGCCCTGGAAGATGTGCTTTACCACATACCAATCGAGATAATCCATCACTACGGGGAGATCTTCGCCGAGTTTTGGAGGATGAATATTAACGCGCCTTACTACTCATACCTAGCCTACTCAAGAAACAAAGCAAAGACATAACAAAAGCGACAAGACTAACGATATCCTTGAAGTAGTTCGCACTTCCACCCTACCTAATGCGAGATTAATATCTGACAGAATTGCCAGACGCGCGCGCTAGGTTAATGCCGCTGACTCTAAACTAAACCCCAAAAATAGAAACAACACAGACGTCCTTTAGCGCGCGCCGCCACCCGCACCTAATCTTTCGTTCCAGTCGTGAGGCATTCCCTTCCTGTCCGGCCTTGGCCGTCAGCAAAACACAATATGTTCCATAGTGGCTAATCTAGAGCCATTGTAATGGGATGGTCGCGAATTGGCAAAGGCTCGGGTGCTCATTGTCTCCTTAGTTGTGTTTACATTCATCCTTCTCCTGGCCTCATCTTTCCAAGCGCAGGTGCACGCGAATCCAGACGAATACTATGTCGTCGTCGAGTATGGAAGCGGTGAATTGTCACGTGTCACCCCTGCTGGAACTGTGACTCTAATAGCTAGCGGCCTCTCAGGTCCCCTCCATGTTGCGATCGATAGCTCGGGCAACTATGTTGTCACAGAGGACTCTTCCAACAGATTGTCACGCGTCACTCCGAGTGGGACGATTACGACAATCGTCAGCGGTCTCAACGGACCCAATGGTATTGCAATTGATACTTCAGGAAACTACATCGTGGCGGACCAAAACGGCAATAAGTTGTTCCGTGTTACTCCGGGTGGAATCGTGACCCTGATAACAGGCAGTGATCTTTCAGGTCCCCAAGGTGTTGTGGTCGACGGATCGGGGAACTATATAGTAGTCGAAGACAATACTCAGCTTTCACGGGTCACTCCAGGGGGAACGGTAACCTTCATCGCCAATGTCTATTCAGGACCTGGCGTAGCAATCGACAATTCAGGGAATTATGTTGTGACGGAGCAAAGCTGTAATCAGTTGTCCCGTGTTACTCCCGGAGGAGCGGTCACTCTAATCACAGGAAGCGACCTTTCGAGACCCACAGGTGTCGCCTTCAGGGGCGAACCACCAGCTCGCCCGCCAGTCGGCGGCATAGTTATGCCTACCAACAAGCTTGAGATCCTAGCACCCTACCTAGCATTGGCAGGACTAATCGCAGCAGTATCCGCAGTTGTAGTGGTTAAGAGAAGAAGAACCTAAGCCTTCTCAACCCTCCATTCTCTCAGCTTTATCTTCCTTGTGTTAGATCATAGCAACATTTCAAGAAACGATATAGCACGCGCATGAGGAACGTCTGTGTTGTTTCTATTTTTGGGGTTTAGTTTAGAGTCAGCGGCATTGTATCAAGAACTTTTGCTTTCGATAGGTTTGAGCTCCTTTGATTCTGCTGGACATTATGCTGGCAGATTTATTTCAGCTTACGGAGTTCGTAAGGATTTTGTACTGGCGACCAATCTTCTCAGGCTGCGAGTTCTGCAGTTCATTGTTTTACCCGTTTGTCTTTGGCTTGTCATAGTTATATAAGTTTATATAATTGACTGCGGCTATTAATTTACCTGTAGTAATGCAGAAACGCATTGATGCAGAAGCACAAATAATCTAAAACATTATTGTGCCAAATGCCAGGATATGTAGGGAGTTTGACGATGAGCAAAGTGCTGCAT
>JAPKYM010000019.1 GCA_026394315.1 Candidatus Bathyarchaeota archaeon
GGTCTAATTGGGCGCAGAATGACTCTCCGGTTGTCTCTTGTTCTCAATTCGGTCACGTATTTTGTCGGGTACGGACTGATTATGAGATGCTGATATCCCTCAGGTTTTGTAAGCGCCAAATCTTTGTCGATGACGATTCGCGCATCCAACGCCCAGACTTCGCTGCCCTTGCTTACAATAGGATTGACATCCATCTCTTTGATTTCGGGAAAGTCGATCATCAAATAGGAGAATTTTACTAGAATCTCTTCGAGAAGGTCGATGTTGGCCGGCGGCTTGTTTCGGTAGCCAGTTTTGAGAACCTTGTACACCCTAGTCCTTTCCATGAGTCGTCTTGCCAGAACCTTGTTCAATGGTGGAAATCCAACAACTCGATCTTGAAATACTTCGACGCCAACTCCACCCATTCCAAACAAGATGACTGCACCGAAAAGGGGATCTTTCTTTGATCCCACTATCAGTTCGAAGTCGGGGTTCTCCATCATCTTCTGTACTGTTACGCCTTCAATTCTCGCTTCAGGAACTTTAGCACTGACGCGTTCAACAATCTCGTTATACCTTACCTTGGCCTCCGATTCTGATTTTATGTCAAGAACAACGCCTCCCACATCTGATTTGTGGGTTATCTGAGGAGAAAGAATCTTCATTACGACTGGATAGCCTAGCTGGGAACCGACAGCGGCGGCTGCTTCAGCAGTCGTAACGACCTCAGTCTTGACTACAGGGATTTCGTAAGCTTCGAGAATTTTCTTGGATTCGGATTCTGTGAGTGTATCGCGTCCCTGTCTGGCTATGGCTCTCATCATTGCTTTCAGGTGATATTTCGGCGGTGACATGTCGACGGGGAATTCTTCAGGCGTCTGGTAAAGTAGACTGAGGTTTCTCGAGTATTCATACATGTAGACATAAGTTGCGATGGCTTGTTCAGGTGTTCGATATACTGGAATGTTGTTCTCACTTAGGACCTGCCGAGCTTCTCTTACGTCGACTTCACCCATCCACGAAGTCAAGATGGGTTTTGTGGTTGTCTTGGATAGTTCAGCCACTACTTTTGCAGTCTCAGCAGGATCTGAGGCTCCTTGAGGAGTGTAGATCACCACAATGCCATCCACATTATCGTCTTTGAGACAGACCTCGATAGCTTTCCTGAACCGGTCTGTTGAGGCGTCCCCAAGCACGTCGACAGGATTCGACTTGCTCCAATGAGGAGGCAACGCCGTGTTCAATTCGTTGATCGTTTCTGAGCTTAGATTGGCTAGTGTTCCGCCTCTGGAAATCAACGCATCCGTGGCCATTACAGCGGGTCCACCTGCGTTTGCTATGATCGCAAGACCTGGACCTTTTGGTAGAGGTGCCTTAGCCAGAACTTCTGAACAGTTGAAGAGGTCATCAATTTCGTGGACTCGAACCATTCCGGCTCTCCGGAAGGCAGCCTCGTATATGGTGTCTTCACCAGCTAACGCGCCAGTATGAGATACCGCAGCCTTGGCACTTTCTTTGAATCTTCCCGATTTGACCACGATTATTGGTTTGGTTCGGGC
>JAPKYM010000196.1 GCA_026394315.1 Candidatus Bathyarchaeota archaeon
TAGGGTCGAGATTTCTCAGCTCGGCTTTCAGAGAAGTCAAGGTTCTGTTCAGTTCACTAATTCTTGTCTCAATGAGCCTCCTTCGTTTGCGATAGTCATGTTTCGTCATTGCACCTCTGGCGAGTTCATCTCCTCTCTTTTCCAGTTCAAGCCTCAAGGTTCTCTTCTCATCTTGAAGGTCGACGAATTTCCTAAGCTTCTCAGCTGGTGCTGCTGCGACGACCTTTTGAGGTCTCCTCAACAAAACTGCAGCTGCGAAGGCCCCGACAATTACCTCTAGGGAGAAGACCCACTGCAGGGGATAGATTGATGACAAGAAGATGGGATAATCGTATTCGATGGCCGTAATTTTAGTAGAGCCCGGGGGCAGTCTGCCGAAGTGATAAGTCATAACTTGGGCTCCATCTGAAAGCGTCGAGGTTGAATTTGGTGGGATCGAAATAGTCTCAATCTTGGATCCGCTTGGCAGGGTGATGTTCACAAGATCATCTCCAACTGCGAACTCTCGTGCTGGGTGCAGCTCCGCTGTCATGCGGTATCTTCCGGACCACTCCAACCTCGATAGTGAACCTTGGGCTGGCATATTGTATTCTATCGTGAAGGTGTAAGAGGCATCCTGCGTCATCTTGCCAAATCTTGGTGTGATGCTTAGTGAATCCTCCTGGGTGCGAAGCCGCTCGTTGAGGGGTCCTGCCGTGTCATAGAGCATTATAGGACTCATATTCCTGGGACGAGGGATAGTCAAGGCGCTCAGCTCTGAGCCGCGATTCGTTATCGTATAAGTGTCTTTCGATGTCACTTGACCCTCCGGGCTGATCATGATTTCACGCTTCAGTGATCTGAAAGTGAGAAGTTCTTGAGCGGCATCTGTGAACTTGAGCGGGATCTCTATGTTAGAAAAGCGCTCCAAAGGTATCTGTACCCCGATCAGAGCCGGTCTTTCCTCGACCTTTGTGGTTGTGAAAGTCTTGTTAGGCCACTCCCTAAAGACCGCGTCTTTCTGCAGAATGACAGTTGAATTGTAGGAATTCGCTCCAAACGGAAGCGTTGGGTATGCCGCGAAGGAGAAAATGTACTCTTTACCGTCGAAAGATACCAAGTTTGAGAAGACTGTTCTGATATTGATATCAGAGGTGCCTCCGGGAGCGAGAGGCTTAGCGAAGTGGCACTTCCACCACTGTGTTGGTGAAGACTGGTTCTTCACCTTCTCTATTCTCAAGCTCTCCCCTGCAGACCCTCTGGCTTCGAAAAGCTCTAAACCTCCGGAGTGGGACTTGGGAAAGCCGAAGTCAAGACTGTCTATGGGGCTTAGTCCGTCATTGGAGAGAGTCAGCGCATCAGTGACCGTGGCTATCCCGTATTTGTTGACCATGGCGCTTCGTCCACCCTTTGTGATGCTGACTCCTGTTGTACCAGTCGTCGAGCCAATGAATAATGAAGCCGCCAGAAGTGCAGTTACGGCCAAAGCTGCAAGTCGAGTCAAGGCATGGGTCCCTTTCTTTCTTACAGTGAGATTGATAGCAGGCTTAGACAGAATACGTTGCTAATATATCTTCCCGGTATGCTCGTTGGCGTATATCGAAGCGCTTTTCAGGCTTTCGATTTTGCTCTCCGTTCAAGCACTTTTCGACTTATCTCTTCGCCTTGTGCAAGTCTGATCTCTCGCGTTAATCCCCAGTGGTTCGGGCCTTCAACAACGTCTTTGCCTCCGCAATACCAGGTTATGAGCGCTGATTTTCCCTTTGACACATCATCCATGTAGTCCTTGAGGTCGAACTTCGCCTTGTTTCCGCAGACAGGGCATTTCCATTCAAGGTGGCCGGTCTCCTCAACGAGGGCTATTGGCTCTTCAAGACCCACGAGCCAAGGTCTGAGCTTCTTTATGAGGCCCAGTCTTCTTCTCGCCTCTTTTGCCTCAGACTCGGCCCTTCGGCGTCTTTCCTCCTCGAGTCTCCTTTCAAGCTCTTTCTTCGATCCTTCTTTCATATCTCTACCATAGTCCTCAATCGAGGCTGAGGGTCTCTCATCGAGGTAGTTCCAGATTATCAGGATCTTCTGCTCTAACGCTCCGGGGTAGCTTGCCGACTCGGGGTAGTCTGAGGCGAGCCTTCTGAGATGGTGATCATTCAGTTTCCTAAAGTCTGTCATGGCCAACCCACAAGATACTTCACAATAGGATGCCCTTAGCGGTTTCTATCGTCAGATGGGTTACTCTTTGCTCTGCGCATCTGGGTATCGCTTTCTGACTATGCAACATTGCAATGTCTAGATGAGACTGTTGCTTGACTGTTTTATTGTTTTACGGTGTCAGAAAGCTTGAAAATACGCCGAATGCCTAGTAGTTGACAGGTGGTAGAGTTGTTCTGCTATCCATTTGGAGGATACTGGCCATTCGCCTGGACCATTCCATACGCGTATTACTCTCCATTGCTGACTGTACCCTACTACTACGCTGCTCCAGTACCGTATTATTGGCCATATCAATTCTTCTGGTAAAATACCTGAAATCTGTCAGCACTCAGGTGCTGACGCTTTATTTTTATATTCCAGATTGTGAAATCCTAAGACCAAGGTGAATCTCAAATGGGTTGGTCAATGATCAGAGATCCCCGTACTATACCTCCTGGGGGAAAGAGTACATTTACGTTAGAGGTAGAAGATAGTGGCAAGAAGTTGTCTGACATCGAGATAACTTTCGAGGTCGATCCTAAAGATGCCAGTTCAATGGACCCTGAGAAACTCAAGACCGATGTAGCGGGTTGCGCTAAAGCTACCTTCACGGCGTCACAGAGTGTCAACAAGGACCTAGATGTCTTAGTCAGAGCTAAGTGGAAGATGGCTGGGCAAGACAAGGAGTGCGCCATGATTGTTGAGGTCAGGCCGAACCTGGCCAAAACGAAATAATCTTACAGCGACAAGATCCGCAAAAACAAACAAGGCGTGCGTTTACGGCCGCTGCATTCTTATCTTCAGTATACCTGTCGATGTGCCTCAGGAAAAGACTCAACGCGAAGTCGAAGTGGGAGACTGTGCTTACTGGCCAGACGGCAATTGCTTCTGCATCTTCTTTGGAAGAACCCCTGCCAGCAGCGGAAACAAGCCCGTGGCAGCAAGTGCAGTCAATGTTTTTGGAAGAATAGATGGAGACGCTAAAGTCTTCAGCAGAGTCAAGGACGGCGAGAGGATCCAGGTCGAAAAGGCCTAAGTAGAGGCGGATGCGAGCGACCGATCAGTTGCTGGCAAGACCTATCTGGTATCGATCCGCCAGCAGAGGTCTCCAGCCTTTAGGAACTTTCTTTATCTCGCGTGCAGGAACCCCGAGAAAGATTGACTTTGACGGGACATCCTTAGTTACAATTGCCTGGGCTCCGACCACAGCACCCTCTCCGACAACGACTCCTGGCATAAGTGTCGAGTTGGCGCCTATGCTCGCCCCTTTTCTTACTGTTGGTCCCTCGAGCTTTGTCTCCTTCTGCATGGCAAATCTGTCATTTGTGAAGACGCAGTAAGGACCGAGAAAGACAAAGTCCTCGATTCTTGAGCATCGACATATGTAAACACCAGTTTGGATTGAGACACCTCTTCCAACAATTGATTCGCCGTCTATGATGACATTTGTTCCGATAAGTGAATGATCGCCGACTGTGACATCTTCGCGGAGCAGCACACCGTGACCGAAATCTACATCGTCGGCCACGATCACGCCATCATATATTACAGAGCCTGATCTCAAGATGACTCTCTTACCGACAACTGAACGGGATTCGCCGCCCATCTCTGCAATCCCTTTAGCCGCCCTATACAGA
>JAPKYM010000274.1 GCA_026394315.1 Candidatus Bathyarchaeota archaeon
AAAAGACTAACTCGGCCGTTTTCCGATGGCAATGCTACGTCCAGTATCACTTTGAATCAAAGAAATCCCAAGTGTGACTTATCAAATTTGTTTGCCCGATTCTTACCTGCTTCCACGTGTCTCTATGTCGCACCGTTAGAGTTCCGTCAGTCAGAGTCTCGTAGTCGACTGTCACTGCAAGTGGTACGCCGATCTCATCTGCTCTCGCGTATCTTCTTCCGATCGATCCAACCTCGTCACAGTACGTGTCGATTTTTGCTTCGAGGAGCATCCTGTAGATCTTATTTGCTTTTTCAACCAGATCGCTCTTCTTAAGAAGCGGTAACACGACAACCTGGAAGGGCGCGATGTCTTTTGGGAGGCCTAAGACAACTCTGTCTTCCTTAATTGAGTATGCGTATTCCATTGCTGAATATACGAGTCTGTCGGCCCCAAAACTGGGTTCAACAACATGTGGTACGATTCTCTTGCCCGTTTCTTTTCTCTTGAGGGTTTTTGCCTTGACGTGGTTTTGGGTTATTGTGAAACCGTCAATTTCGTAAGAGCCCTTCTTAGTAAGTGCGTCTTCTAAGAGCCCTTGATCCACCGTTCCGACTAGTTCCATAACCTTGGGGAAGTCATCCCCAAAAGTCTTCCTTATGGCGTCCACATCAGGAACCAAGCGCTTCTCTTCAACTTCTACCGGCCTCGGATAGGGCCTGAAAACCCTATTGTCCACGCCCGATTGATCCATGTGCCTAGAGAGGTCGTATGAGGTTCTATACGCATGTCCGGAGATTTCAGTCCAACCCCATCTGTCTAGATAGATCTCTTGATCGAATGTTTGAGCGGAATAGTGAGCTCTTTCGCTCGGAAGCTTCTCCAAGAATCTTTGTTTGTCTTGTGGAATCCCAAGCTCTCCAATGAATTGCTGTGATAGCCCCATGAAATAGGCCATCCACTCGACAAGTATTACTTTCCTATCAACCGCATCTCTCAAGGACATTTGCAAAGGTTCTTCAGATTTCTCCTTGCGTGACTGAATCGGTATGACCCTGACTTCCACGTCTTGGACGTCCTTAAGCAAGGGGCACTGAGGTTCCTCCGGGTCGAAAAAGAATTCGAACTCCATGATGGTGAACTCTCTTAGTCTGATGGGTCCTTGACGCGGAGAGATCTCATTTCTCAATGCGTGTCCAACCTGGCCCACTCCTATCGGAAACTGTTCTCTGGCAACTTCAAACAGTCGTCGGAAGTTGACGAATATTCCTTGGGCTGCTTCAGGCCTTCCGTAGGCAATAGCTTCGGTGTAAGGTCCGATTGTAGTCTGAAACATCGTTTGCATATGCCTCGGCTCTAGCAGTTGTCCACCACATTCCGGGCAGACTGTGCCCCTTGTTTCGAACTCGTTCCGAAGTTCTGTCAGGGTCATTGACTCGGTATTCTTCACTCCAAGATCTCTAAGTAGATGGTCTGCTCGGAATACTCTCTTGCAGATTTTGCACTCAATCATCGGATCCTTGAAGTGTTCGACATGACCTGAAGCTCTGAATATCTTCTCAGGTGTTATGATCGGGGTTTCTATCTCAAGGAATCCATGCCTTTTTAGAAAGAAGTCTCGCCATTTGTTCTCGATTTTTCTCTTGAGAGCTACACCCGCAGGACCGAAGTCTAGAAAACCACCTGCACCTCCATAGATTTCGTAAGATGGCCAGAAAAAACCCCTTCTGCGCCCCAACTCGATGACTTTTTCATACTTGTCCGTGTTCTTCATGGAGAATCACCTTCTCGCGCTTGCATAATGACGAAAGTCAGCGATTGTTATAAAGCCTTGATTCTCACACCGTCGCTGCCTAATGTTGGCATCTTCTTCAAGATCTCCGGCAGAACCTCGGGTAGGTCGGCTACGCTGTCTATGACGAAGTCCGGGTTTCTAGACTTCACCTCGTCGGGGAAGATTCCTGTTGCCACTGCCACTGATAACGCGCCTATGTTCTTCGCTGCATCCACATCGGTCGGCATGTCGCCTATTAGTACACAATGCTTTGTCTGCAATCCCAACATGCTTGCTGCGACCCGTATTTGCTCAGAAGACGGTTTCAGGCTCTGAACATCATCGCGAGCCACGATTGCACTGAAGGAATCCAAGAGTCCGAGGGTGCGTAACTTCCGAATTGTGTCCTTTCTACTTCTGGAAGTCACAAGTCCAAGCTTAACGTTTGGTTGCCTTCTCAGAAGCTCGATGGCTTGGACCGCCCCATTCACCGGTGGTGCTTGATTAGCCGTGCGCTTCAGTTTCTGATAAGATGTCAAGACCAATAGTACTCGCTTCCACAAAGAAATGGGAAGTATTCTCCCAATTCTCCATATGATTTTGAGTTCTAAGAATTTGGATGGGCGGCCACTCATGATCATTCTAAGATCCTTGCCTATTCTCTTTTGCATTTCAGGATCTATGTCTATGCCCATCATGGACGCTGTTGTCTTGAAATCTTCTTTCAGAAGTGGCATGGAGTCTACTATCGTGCCATCGAGGTCGAATAGTATCCCAAATTGACTTGGGTTTTCTACACTATCCATTTGCGAGGTTCTCCAACTGGTCGTCAGCGAGACTTCCTAGCGTTATTTTCGCAGCAACTAATATTGTAGTTGTCTGAATAATTGACTAGATAATTGTACTTATACCATAGCTTCTCTAGACAATTGCCCATATGCCAGATGTCCTTGCTGTCGACCGCACATGTGACCGTGCCGTCGGTAAGCCTGTGCGCGATGTACGTGGTGGTACGCCCAAGCTCCTTAGTGGTAACAGTGTATTCGATCACATCTCCGAAATAAGGTTTGGAAACTCCGTACTGATCAGGGATATTACTCGGTTCGAATCGATGTTCTTTCTTAGTTCCCTCTTTCGGGGATCACCGCATAAAGACAATATCTTGGTGGTATCCTGTGAACCAGTTGACACACCTTTCGAACTCAGAAGGATCAGTCTAGACAGATTTCAAGACCCCACAGAGCTAAGCATAGAAATGGAGCGATGCCGTCAAAGAGTGGGAAATCAGGGCTTAGTTATACATCACTATCTGCCACATGTGTTGGTGAAAGAGAGCGAGGATCTTGTTCTCAGAATGATTGAGTATTGGCTCATGAAACAGACGAGCGCGGGGCCTTGTCAGTTCTTTACTTTGCCACAAGCTACTTTCCCTGTGTTTGAGAAGAAACTGCAATCACTGGTATCTGGCGTCATAAACATCAATACACTGAAGACCGTTAAAGAGAGACTTCTTACATTTCAGATCTTGGGGGTCTGTCTTCCTGAGTATCATATGGAAGAATTCCCTTTTGCCGTTGAAGATCAGCGACTACTGATAAAGTGGGGAGACGAATTCACTGATAGCCTTCCGCTTGACGAGGAAGACGCGATAAAGGGCAGAATTGATTATCTAAACGAGAATTTCCATTCTACTAGGATAGTTCGAGACGAAGCCTGTGCTTCCACGGAAGGACTTGGCCCATATGATAGGTGGCTTCTTTTGCAGTTGGTAGGGTGGCGGCTGGAAGATGTCGCAACCTATTTTCCAGAGAGATTGGTCGATACACTACGCAGATTGGCCGAGTGGAACCTCAAGGGCTTAGTGAAATTTGAGCCAGTAGAAGTTCACACACCACCTTCTCTGGGGAAACACCTGAGACTCAAAACAGAACTGGCGCTTTCGCTTCCGGTTAGGCTGTCTCTTGGAATTCTCAGAAGAAGACAACACACAGTTCCAATTCAGGTATACAATGCACTAAGAAGGTCAGTTCAGGCTTTTGCATCAGAGAAATTTGGTGAGGAGGATCTAAGAAAAGAGCTTGCTGATTTCGAAACATACTTCCAGGACGTGACTGCAAGGACAGCGGCAATTGAGGCTTTCAATGATCTCGGGGAAGACATAAGGATCAGGATCGATCTCGACTATTTGCCTAAGTTGCTTTCCATGGCGATCTACTATGGGTACGGCCTAAAACCAAAGATCTCTAAGGTCTCCGAAGGTTTTTTCAAGATTGAATTGCGAGATTGCTTCGTCTGCGCAGGGTCAAAGAGTGAAAATCCAGTTTGTCAGCTCTTGATAGGTACCATGGTTGGATGCTGCAGTGTTGTCTTCAAGAGACGTTTTTCGTGTAACGAGGTCGAATGCAAGGCTAGTGGAGAGAAATCTTGTATCTTCCATCTAAAGGCATATTGACCTCATTCCTAGGCAAGTTCTGCCATGTTCTTTAACTTTAGATTGAACTCGTGGACCCACTGAGGAAAAACTGACGGATCCTCTGGATAATTCCTAATTTGCGATGATAACGATTGAATACTCCTTGTGACTT
>JAPKYM010000324.1 GCA_026394315.1 Candidatus Bathyarchaeota archaeon
CATCAATCAAAGGAAGCGCATCGTCGATCCGCGCCCCTCTTAATTTCATCTTCTAGACAGATGAAGATTACACTCTTTTATAAGCAGAGTGGTTAGGGAAAGAAGTTGTCCGCTGATTTAGGTCAGATCCCCGCAGGCGCATCTGACTTCACGTAACATGTCATAGAGCTCATCAAAGCCTGTTCCGCGCTTTGCGGATATGGAGGGATTCCTTTGGGAGGGGATGATTTTCTGCATCAGTTCAGATAGAGGTGCGTAGATGTCGGACATTACACCCTTTGTGCGAAGCTCGTCCTTAAGAGCTGCAGGATTCCTAAGGTACCGTTCTAGTTCTTCGATATCGCGCTTTTCCAGAAGATCTACTTTGTTTATGACGTTGATTGTATCGATTCCAAGCCTGTAACCTGTTGCCAGAGAATAAAGGTAAGTAGCCGGAATATCAGCTATCCCGATACTTGCATCCAGGATGAAGAGGCCGACCAGATTAACGAATTGGTTGACAATCTTAGGTCCAGATTTGTGAAATGCGAAAACCTCGAGTTGACCAGGAGTGTCTATTAAAACGAAGTCTGCTTCGTTTTTTGGAATTTTTGTTCGGCTGAGTAGCTCCATCGCTCGGGTCATTGCCCCGCCTGGTCCTAGTCGTTCTTCTCTCATGATTCTTTCCACGGTGAACAGGTCCCTAATGTCGAAGTCACATCGGTAGGGTAATTCGATGCATCCAGGATCAAGATTCAGAAATCTAACTGTGTCTCCGTGTCGCTGCAAATAGCTTCCGAAATGTCCTGTTAGCGAGCTTTTGCCACAGCCTGCTGGGCCTAAGATCATGACATTCATGTTGTGACTCCTTGCCTTTTCAGATTGTGTGAGCGGGCTCTAGAAATTAGTCTTGCGTAATGCCGACGGCCACGCGCGCGCCTCAGATGCGCTAGGTCTGAGCTCTGTTTCCTGCACCGGGCGTGGTGTTTGCGATAGAGCCTGCACATATATCCATCTTTTTTGATATGGCCCAGTTTGAGAGACTACTTAACCATAATTGAATGACAGTGTTTCTAGTCGCTTCATCTATTATGGCGGGCATAGCGTTCACCTATTTCACATTGATGTTCAAATGTTCAATATCTTGTTCAAATGTTCAGAAGAGTTTCTACCTGCAAGCTTCCACTAGAATAGAGTAGTACTCTAGGTTCGAATATTTTTTACTAGCATTATTCGGAATCCGATCTAGATACTACTATTTGAACAAAAAGCCTGAACAACGCTTCAATGTAGAGTAGGAAGAAAATCACCTAGGCGCCCGCTAAGCATGGCGCGCGCTAAGGGTCAGCCTTGGCTGTCGCATCATTCCAGCAATAAACAGATACTTTTGGCAGACTCAATCATGAGATGACTTAAGATATTTCGCGGTTAGCTTGCACGGATCCCTATGAATATGCTAGTTTCTATGGCTGAGCAAACCCAAGTACATCCCACTGTTTCCAAACTGACTGACATGAAGCGGGCACATTATAACCAAGTACAGCAAAACTAAGTTGACATTACGTAGAGTCAGTGATTGTGGTTCTAAATCTATGGGTACACGATTGATTATCGCGTGCATAGTTGTCTTCATGATGCTATTCGGGCGGGTCATCTGTGGGGATATTACGTACGTGCGCGCTCCTGTCACGTCCTTGGCCAATCACCAAGAGAATAAATCGTGGATGCTTGAGTCTCTTGCCGTGATCTCCATTAGTCTCGAGGTTGGATGAAGTGTCAGCTGGCTACCTTGAAGGAGAAAGGCTAGCAAAGGTCTCAGTGTGGACTCTTGTAGGTCTAGGAGTAATTGAGATCGCAGTTGGGCAGTTCACAGGCAGCATTGGTCTGACAGCGGATGGCATAGACTCAGTGTCTGACGGTTTCGTCTCCTTCTTGGTTTGGCTTGGCCTTAAGATGTCTCGAAAGGCACCAGATGAGAAATTCCACTTTGGCTACTACAAAGTCGAAAGCTTGGTTGCGTTCTCCACATCAATTGGGTTGATGGGAATCGGTGGCTTTATCCTATACAGGTCCTATCTTGCCTTCCTCGAACCGAAACCACTCACGCTGCCAATCTTGGCGTTGGCAGTGTTGCTGATAGCGGGAACGATTTCTACTTACAGAGCCCTTCAGATGAGGAGAATTGCGAAGAGATACAATATATCGTCTCTTAAATTGGACGCCAACAACGCGATCAAGGACGGCTCAGCTTCCTTTCTGGTCTTTTTCACAGTGCTTGCGTCCTCACTTGGCTTTCACCAGATGGATGCGGTCGGAGGGATCGTCGTAGGAGTTTTCATCCTTCTAGTTTCTTACGTTGCCATAAGAGAAACGACGTTGGTGCTACTGGACGCTTACCACAGCCCTCAACTCGTAGAAGAGATAAGAAGAATTGTCGAAAGCAACGATGGAGTGTGGGTGAAGGATGTGCTCCTAAGGGCCGCTGGCCCCTATGTGCAATCCGAGATACACATAGAAGCCGAAGCCACCATGACAGTGGGCAGACTCGATGAAATCAAATCCTCCATTGAGACCACAGTAAAGGAACGGCTTACTGGTATCAAAAGAGTTGTCGTATCGACCAGAGCGCGTCCCAGATGAATCAGCTCAACTTAGCGAGTTTCCAAGTTCGTCTCCTTCAACTCTGTAGTAAAAATGGTTGGGGGATTTGAACCCGAAGTATGGTGCGGCCGCCGGGATTTGGACCCGGGTTAAGAGCTCTCTCCTGGAATGGGAAGTTCGGTCTTACTGCCTTGTCTCCCGTCCTAGACCAGGCTAGACCACGGCCGCAAGCACTTATACCCAATCCTAAGCCACTATATAAAGGGCCTGAATTTTAGTATAGTAATCCAGCTTATTCAACTATAGTGAAATAATAGCCTTTCGAGCAGATCTATGGGGCGCGTAGAGCGCGCGCTAGGTGGCTCTGGTGACTGTTGCACCCTGCTTACCATAAGTCACGTGATCGTTGAAGATTCCCCTCAGGCTGTAGACTTCTTTTGAATCGTGAGCTTCCGAGTTAAGAAGGAAGAGAGCAGTAATCGTGGGCGAGGCTAATCGGTCAATAGCGCTGTTCGCGAACATGTACGCAGCTTGGGGTTTCTGTGAAAGAGCCAAGTCGGTGAGACTGTCATAGACCAGGCTCAAGGATCCTTCTCGATGCTTCTCCAAGATTGGGGAGAGCATCAGATCAGGCTTTATCTCGATTAGTTCTATGCCCGTCTCTCCCTCGAGAGCTCGTTGTATCGCACTTCTTTTCTTAGTCAGGATGATGACCGCTTCGTTGTGTGAGGCAGATTCCAAAGCAAAATCTCTGGTGAA
>JAPKYM010000100.1 GCA_026394315.1 Candidatus Bathyarchaeota archaeon
TCCAGAAGTCGATTCTTGCTACGTCCCCTATGATTGGTGTCGCCATGAGCGAGGCGAAGATTATGCTTGACAGCATCACTATAGTGCCGCCGACAATGCCTATCGCACCGAAGATAAAGGACAGTATTGCAGCCGCTGTGACGGCCCAGCCTCTCTGTCGTGGCATCCCCCACGGTGTCGGTGGTTGAGGGTAGCCAGGCTGGAAGGGGTACTGGTACGGATTGTAAGGGGCCTGGTAGGATGGAGGCGGTGGGCCTCTTGGCTGATAGTATTGAGGCGGCGTCTGGTAATACTGAGGCTGATAGTAATTCTGCTGGGCATATTGCTGAGGGTATCCATATGCTCCCTGCTGGTTGAATCCCTGCCCCCAGGATTGCGGCCCTTGCTGGTAGCCGCCGTACCCGGGTTGGTAGTACTGATAGCCTTGGGAATAGATCGTTCAACCCTCCCTTGGGAAATGCAGACCTTGGGAATAATTCTGTTGAGGTCCTATTTTAGATAACCTCATAACCCATGAGGCGACTCAAGCCTTACCTGCATTCAGAACCAAGCCTAGTCGGTAGCCTCAGGCTCAAAGGCAAGATCCAGAATGAAAATGACGCCCTTTCTTACTTCAAGACTGTTCTGTGCGTAAGTTGAATACGCCCTACGAGTGTTAGAAAGTCTGATAAAATAACCTCCAGTAGTTAGGACTAGGTGAAGACCATTGGATGCGAGGTATCTTATCTATTCAATTGTAGGCGGAATTGTTGTAACCTTGTTGACGGCGTTTATTCCAAACACTCCTGGGATGTTATTGGGCGCGGTCTGGTATGGGTTTCCACTGGCATGGCTCATCCGGATGATAGTGGCCCCACAATTCTTCCCCTACACGGTCAACATGGGGAACATGATCCTGGACATAGTATTCTGGGCTGTGATCATCGGCTTGATTCTCGGTTTGGTGAAAAGGATCAGGTGACCGGAGCAGGTACAGACCGCAACAGTCAACTAATCGAGAGTGGAGGAACCTCCCTCTTCTCCTACACGTTTTAATTGTAGCGCTCGCGATCACTGTGTAAAGCCAATTAGGGCGCAGCCGAACGCGCTTATTACGGGTCATAGTGATCCAGGAAAGTCTCTTGTTGTCCTTGATCCTCCTGATACTCCCGTAATCTCTTTAGAGATTCTGACAAATAGATAAAGGCAGGATGGCTGATGCAGAGCTACTGGTCCGTCATAGTGATTTTCCTTGGGGCCAGCTTGATTCCAATCTTGCTGCTGTGGCTCAGCACTACTTTCGTTAGACGCATGGATTCCGGACTTTACTGGGTGGCTGTCTGGATTCCCATGGGATGGCTGGTCTCATTGCCGCTAATGGTGCATATTTTGGCTGGCTTCGTTGAACCTGATCAGATCCATTTTCTGAGTTGGCAGGATTATTGGGTGCTGTGGGGCTTCGCGTTCTTAATGCTTCTGATAGGCTTTACGCCTCAGTTGAGGCCTCAAAGTAGAACAGATAGGTTGAACTTGTTCATGTTCAGTCTGAGCTGGATGGGGATCATGTGTTTCATCAATTTCCTATGGATGAGCTTTATGATATTCTTGAAGAGTTTCGCTCAAAGCTAGTGGCAGCATTCGTTAATCACGCGCTGTTGCAGATAAAGAGATGAAACAGGAGCACCGCCTAGTTTCTTATACCAAGCATCAGGTAACTCTCACACATGACATCAGATGAAGAGTTGAGAATCAAAGCCCGAAAAAGAGCCTAGGAGAAAGCCAGCTTCTACACACACTTGGGAATATACACCATAGTGAATCTATTCCTAATAGCGATTTGGTGGTTTACAGGTGGACCCAGGGTCATCCCATGGTTCATATTCATCCTGTTCGGATGGGGAATAGGCTTGGCTTCACATCTGCTCAGCGTATACAGGGGCGAAGGATTCATCGATAAGATGGCAGAGAGAGAGTACGAGAAACTAAAGAAGCAAGAGGATTAGCAGGACAAACCAACTTCATTCGCTTTCATACCAAGTGAGCACGGCATCTACTGAACGAGCTGCTCCGAACATTGTATCTAGGGTCTTATCCGTCAAAGACATCAGATCTCGAGTGGAAGGGCTATTGAATGAAATGGTTTCAACGAGAGAAAGTCTACAGGGAATTTCTCATTGGAGACGGGCGCAAGGTAATTCTCAGGCCTCCCAAGATGGGCGATCTAAAAGATCTTCTGGTTTTCATCAATTCACTAGTCGATGAGAAAGCGGACATACCGCTTGATGTTCGACTGACGCGGCAAGAGGAAGCGGAATGGCTCAGAAGCTTGCTGTCAGAAGCTAAGAAGGGTTGCTCGATCTCCATTGTAGCGGAAATTGACGGAGAGATCATTGGTAATGCATCAGTCCACCGAGGAATTGGAAGAAGGAGCCATGTAGGCACCCTTGACATAGCAGTTACGAAGGCCCTTCGCAACATGGGCATTGGAACGGCAATGATCAAGACATTTATCGAAGAATCAAGGGGTATTGGGTTAAGGTCCCTGCATTTGAGCGTCTTCGATTCGAACATAAGTGCCAAATGTCTGTACAGCAAGATCGGCTTCAGGGAAGTGGGGAGATGGCCGAGGGCCATTCGGAAAGGCGAATGCTATGTGGATGAAATCTGCATGGCCTTGGAACTGTAATCTAATAATCTGACGCGGAGCGCACAGGACTTTTCCTTTGAGCTGATAACAACATAGCGCGCGCTGCTTCATATCAAAATGTAGCCTTTTTTCTGGAGTTCTTGTATCTGCGGCTTCAGCTGTTCATGTTTGTCAATCAGTTCTTGCGGCACAGGCTTGTTATTCTTGACCGAATAGTCATAGATTGCGTCTTTGAGAGCGTCTATTGCCAACATTGAGCAATGGATCTTGGGCTCCGGCAACCCACCCAAGGCAACTAAAACGTCTTGCTTTGTGATCTCTATAGTTTCATTCACGGTCTTGTCCTTAGCCATCTCCGTTAGTACGCTGCCACACGCAATTGAGGCTGCGCAGCCTTGAGTCTTGTACTTCACATCCATAATTCTGTTGTCTGTCACCTTGATCCAGAACTTAGTGATATCCCCGCAGAAGTCGTTCATGTAGATTCCGACACCGTCCGCGTTAGTTATCT
>JAPKYM010000355.1 GCA_026394315.1 Candidatus Bathyarchaeota archaeon
GGATCCTCCTTGAAAGTCCTTGATGAGCCATCCTTCAAGGAGTCTAGAATAAGCTGATCAAAGGAATCTATACCATTAAGATATGAAAAGACGTCCATTAAAAGCCATTTCTAGCCATTTTAGCAAGAAGCTCGCGCGCTATTCTTCCGGCTTTCTTTTCCGCCGGATAACCATGTAGCTAGCTACAACACTCGAAATGACAACGACTGCAACTGTCAGTGAAGGAAAATACTGTGCGGCAGGTGTACTCTGTGCTTCTTCAAGTTTTGGGTTAGTTGTTTGCGCCGGTGCTGTTCCCGTCGGTGTGGATGTAGGTAATGGCCTATTCACTGGGGTCGTCCACAACGATGTTGAGAGTAATGTATAGTTCTCGGTGGTCGTTGCCTTGACGGTACAGCATGAGCCGCCTCTCAGTTTAGCAGTCTCTTTGACTGCGTATGATGTCAGGAGTCCCGTGGTCCTTTCGAAGCTGAAGGTGCCTTCGGCTTCTCCTTCCTCTTGGATACGTGTAACTGTTCGGATCACTACTTTCTTTGGCCCAGAATATTGCAGTGTGTAGATTGGAAGAGCTTGTCCTCCGATGTTTGTCGTCCCAAATGTTACGGAGCAGGCGATTGCTTCCGCCTCCCAATAGTATTGAGCTTGTTGACCTTCTGTGAGCGTTGTCGATACCAAGTAAATGTTCGGCTTTCCAACCATGCCTTTGTCCTCGATCTCAAGATTCGTCGAGTCGCCTTCGGTTTTGTATGAGGTGATTTTGAATGTCTTCCGGTCTATTGTCGAGGTTGTGGATAGAGAGATGAGTTCTTTTCTGTCTTGTTTGAAAAAGCCGGTTCCATGGCTGGAGAGGTTGATCTCTCTTTGGTCCTCCAGGACCAGGGATGTTGCCGTCAGGTTCCTTATCGTGACAGCTCCTATCGAGGATTGAATGATTAGTGATTTTCCCTCGTAGCTGCCTGTTCCTTCTGCTTGACTTATCTGGTTCATTTGGTATCTCCAGTATGAGTCTTCGGTCAAAGCATAGCTCGAGGCTGTCTGATCCAGCTCTAGTTTGATGCTAGGAAGTATCCCAACCATAAGAAGAAAGGCGAGGCTTAGAGCGAAGCGCATCTGCACCACTCATAAACGCATTTCGGTAGTGTTTCGGCTCATACTTCTAAAGGTTGCTAGTAAGAGTCAACTTCCAAGGTTGCACGCTCAAAACCGGAGTGGTGCAAAGTCGGAATAGTTTTCTAGCATGCGCTTTCCACTTTGATAATCCTATATTCATCAGATCTTTACCAGTAGAATGGAGAATTGTCGACGAGGATGTGATCATGAAGCAAATCGCAGTCATAGGGAGCAGCGGGCCGATCACCTCAGAAGTCTATAAACTGGCTGAAGAGCTTGGCGGTGCGATAGCGAGTGCGGGAGCTGTGTTGATAACTGGCGGAAGGGGCGGCGTCATGGAAGCAGCCTCCAAAGGGGCAAAAAAGAACAGAGGGCTCACGGTTGGAATTCTTCCAGGAATTGAGGAAGATGCTAACCCATACGTCGATGTTGTCATTGTGACCGGTATGGGCGACGCCCGGAACGTGATAAACGTCAGGTCTGCCAACGCTGTTATCGCAGTGAGCGGAGGGGCCGGAACCCTCTCGGAGATCGGACATGCATTGAAGGCCGGAAAGAGGGTCATAGCATTGAGACACTCAGGAGGCGTTGCTGAGAGTATGGCAGGAGCGGTGATTGACGGAGGAACGATTCTCTCAGCGGACTCCGCTGGGGAAGCTGTCGAACTGGCACTTGAAAAGCTAGCCTGACTAGGCTTAGCGCGTGCAAGACCGGAGGGTGTATCCATTTTCCCTATCATGATATATAGTGGTTGAAGGATAGCTGAATAGCGATGTGAGGGATTAGGTGGTTAAGGTTTGAGTTACTGGCCATATTATCCTGGGTATTGGGTGCCGAGTCCTTGGTTCACGAGCTACCCGGTCCTGCCTTGGTATGATCCGCGGTTGATGTGTCAAGCTCCGCCGCTGAGCTACCAGTCGATGTTTGTCCAGTATCCACATGAGTACTTCCAGCAGCAGGGCATGAGGGGCCCAGGGCTCACAACGGATATTGCAAGCATGTGGAGCCTCGGTCTGCCACCTTGGTATCAGCTCAGAGGCCTGCTGCCGGGATACTAGATTCACACAAAAGAAGTCGTAGGCCGTCGCTGTTTTCCAGACCCAAGATGTTATGCAGACGGTTCGTGAAAACCGCACTGAAACACATCCACAGATCTTTTCCGCATCTTTATGGCTCGTAGCGAAGACTATCTGCGAGGTAGGTATTTGGATGACAAAGAAGGTGCTTGGGCCGAAAACGCATCTCTGTCCTATGCCTGTGGTCTTGGTTGGCGCGAATGTTGATGAGAGACCCAACTATCTCACTGTTGCGTTCTGTGGAACAGTCAACTTCAAGCCCGTGATCGTTGCTGTCGGGCTCGGCAAGACGCATCATACAAACAAAGGTGTCAGGGAAAATGGCACGTTCAGCATAAACATTCCTTCAGCCAAAATGGTCGTCAGTTCTGACTACTGTGGCATCCATTCGGGAAGCAAGACCGACAAATCAACAATCTACGGGACATTCTACGGAAAGCTGAACACAGCACCAATGATCAAGGAATGTCCGCTGAATTTCGAATGCAAACTCCTTCAAACAATTGATTTTCCGGTGGATGAGATGTTTATTGGTGAAGTTGTGGAGTCGTACGCTGACCAGAAGTATCTCACTAACGGAGTTCCAGATGCGAAGAAGATCCATCCAATTCTCTTGACGATGCCTGATAATAATTACTGGAGTATTGGAGAACCCTTAGGAAAGGCGTGGGAGATAGGTAAGAAGTTCAGGAAATAGCGAGCGCGCTGGTTTAAGAAACAATTCTTTCCCGCATAGTGGGAACTATTACGTAATCTACGTCATGTAAGAATGTTCCGTCACCCTTAAAGGCTCCCTTGTGAACCGTGAATGTAAGGATCGACCAATTTACTGGTGGGCAAATTGAGATTTCTATCATTCACACTCATTCTAAGCTTATCCGTGATGCTTCTTTCGAACGCCTTAGGACCCATATCGGTTCAAGAAGCATCAACATACGGATACGACGGTTACATTCCGCCTTACTATCCATATTCAAGCTACATGGGTTATTCGAGAACCTCCGTGAGAATATCGGTATCAGGTCTTCCTTCAGATTATTCTGCAACAGTCAAGATTGACGGTAACGACGCCGGAACTATTCAAGGAGGATCATCGAGGAGTTTCGAGATTAGTGGTGCAGGCTCCCATTCATTCCAAGTTGAGGATCAAATCTCCAGAGGTGAAGGTGTAAGATATATCTGCCGTGAGACCTCCTGGACTGTCAAGAGGACCCAGGAACCATATCAGTACTATGATTACTATCCCTATTCGTATAATCAATACTACCAAGATCCTTACTGGTGGAGAACAACCACTACAACCACCACGAGTACGTCAACTTCGACAACGACCACAACTACTACGACGACAACAACGACAACTACGACAACCACAATCTCCTCAGAAACCTCAACAACCTCCACATCTGAGACTAGCTCAGGTACCACGTCAACTGAAAGTTCAACTGCTGGAAGTACCAGTTCTGGAACCACAACAACAGATACGTCATCAAGTACATCTGGAACAACCACGTCGGAGACTACATCGACTGGGACTTCAACCACTGAATCCACCAGTTCTGGAAGTACCACATCAAGTTCGTCGATGACTGAGTCTGGAACAACCACGTCAGCTGGGACCTCAACGGTTTCTAACTCTGAGACCACATCGCAGACCACGGCATCCCAGGCTGAATCTGCGTCCTCCTCTGTAGCTACTTCCTCTGCAACAACTGCGTCGGCGACCGGAAGTTCAACCACAGGGGCAACGGCCAAACGATCACCCGAAACATATTTGGAATCCAAAGCTAAGGCAGGCGTAGCTTCAATCTTTGACGTAGCTTTGAGAGAAGGTTCACTACCGGCAGTGAAGGCAACATCCGAGCAGGCCGGGTATCAGTATCCCGACGGAAGCTCAATCCAACATGCTCCCTATGACTATTCCTACTACTATTACCCAAGCCTCTACTACTACCCATACAACTACCAAGGCTACAGCGGCTCCACAACTGAGGATTCACACACATTCTCCTACTCGCCTGAGTACAGGTTAATGGTAGAGAATCGTTTTGGCCAGTCTATCGACCAATCAGGATGGAAAAACAAAGATGAAGTTGTCACTCTGGGCACTCCTGTGAAGATTGAGAAATCGAATGTGGAAAGAAGTATCTTCAAGGCTTGGAATATTGACGGCTCAGAGACAGCCAGCAACACAGTTACGTTAACCATGGACAAGGCTCATACTGCCAAGACGATATACCAGAACCAGTACTACCTAGAAGTAAAGTCTGAGCTTGGTTATCCTCAAGGCTCCGGATGGTACGACGAAGGTTCAGCTGCAACTGTCTCAGTATCTCCTGAATTCTCGCTATCTGGAATCTGGGGATCCCTAGGCGCAAGAAACGTCTTTGAACGTTGGAGCGGGATGGTCGGCGGTGACCCACTAAGTCCAATCACAAAGGTCACAGTTAGTGCTCCAATGACTTTGGTTGCGGTATGGCGGCAGGACTACTCAGCGGCCAACACTCTTTTGGCCATACTCATCGTGGCGATACTGATTCTGATAGCTCTTGCATTCATAGCCTTCATGAGAGGACTCCCAAGACTTGGAAAGAAGAGCCCCGCTTTGGAGACGCTGAGTCTCAGGTACAGCAAAGGAGAGATTACCCGAGAAGAGTACCTGAATATGAAAAAGGACTTGGAGCCTCACTAGAGTCCATATTTTTCAGTCTACCTCAACCAGCCGCATCAGAGGAATCAGCGGCTCCGCCGCTAAAAAGAGAGTTCTAAGGGACTTGCTTGAAGGGAAAGAGCATCACGCAGCCTAGCAATACCGCGAACAGATAGGTCAAAGACACCACTCTGTCTGTTCTTCGATCTTGGAAGACATACGCGATTGCGAGGCAAACACTGGGTAGCGTGGGCAGGAAGTAGAACAGGTACATTATCCTGTGCCCGATGATTGACATAGGATAGAATGGCAAGTAGGATATAATGAACCAAATCATTGCGAACATGCTTGTCTGTTCCGCCTTCTTGTAGGTTGTATATGCGCAGTAGGCTATCGTAGGAATCGCGAGGAATATTATGAATGGGTTGATGGCTCCTTGGAAGGCGATCACGGGGCGGCTGCTGATCAACTTCCCGTCAGTACGGACATCAACATTGACAGTAAGGTACGGTATCACGACCTCATTGACAAGCCACTGCCAAGGATAACTCTCAATCCCTGACGGTGTCTGTCTAGTAAGAGAGTTGTAGTAAGTGTACATGTAGGAGAAATGGTCCAGCGGATTGCGATATCCAACCCATATCCAGTCAAAAACCGTCAAAAGTATGATGACCGATGCAACGTAGGTTAGCGCGTATTTCTCAAGCCAGCCAAGCAGTGCTCTCCAATCAGGTTTCTCGAGTCCTCTTGATTTGAGGGTGAGACTTGCATAGTGAAAGATGACGACTATTGCGAAACCGTACAGTCCGCTCAGTTTTGACAGGGTAGACAATGCCAGGAAGAAGGCGCTTAGATAGGTCTTACCTGCCACGTACCAGTAGAACCCCATCAGCATGAAGGCCAATGTGAAGACATCCAGAGTCGCGATGCGGCTATGCACGAAAAGCAGGTTGCTCAGGAGTAGACATCGGGATCATGAGGAAGCTTCAGGATATTGCGTGCGACATTGACATAGTACTTTTCATCGAAAATGAGGGCACGATCTGGTTTATCAAGCCACAGGAAGCTGCTGATGAGGAAGGCCAGCAGCAAGTACAATAACAGCCTATCATGCAGGTTCTGGCCAGGTTCAAAATCTGATTTGAAAAGTCTGAGGAAACGGGCTGTCATGAAGGTTCCCTTTCAACCATCAATTGCCGTCTAAGCTTGGATAAAGGTTGCAGATCAGGATCCGCCACGGTCGCAAAAGGTGAATAAAGCACATACCAATCCCTCTTCTCAGAAGTGAACGAAAGACGCAGCCAGAGTATGTCATATTAATAGGTGCTAGCGCTTGGTGAGATTCTGTTACAACTGCGGAAAATACATACCTCACAGTTATGACCATTGTCCGAATTGTGCATATCCTAGACCGACGATCGGAAACTTTCAAAGGATGATGGCTGGGAGCTCTTCGAGCAAACCAATTGTGGAAGCCCAGCGGCCGACGAGGACGAAACTCCCTTCAGAATTGACTGATGACGATGTACTGGCTAGTTTTCCAAGCCCCTCCCTCAGGAAGTATCAGAAGGAAATACTGACAGCGACTACCGAGGCATTCAATACGGGAAAGAGATGTGTCATTCTGGCAGCGCCGACAGGATTCGGCAAATCCTACGTTAACACTGCCTTCTGCTCCGTGACAAAGTCGTTCTATGCCACTCCGCAGCTGGTGCTGATCGATCAGATAATGAATGATCCGCTTCTTGACTCGAGATTTGTGGAGATCAAGGGAAGACAGAACTATCTCTGCTACCATCAACCAGATCGTAG
The DNA here is from genome assembly GCA_026394315.1 of Candidatus Bathyarchaeota archaeon. Lineage (GTDB taxonomy): Archaea > Thermoproteota > Bathyarchaeia > 40CM-2-53-6 > RBG-13-38-9 > JAPKYM01. The sequence goes on from JAPKYM010000355.1 coordinate 6,649, forward strand.
TGTCAACGTAGGTAGATGCGTAACTGAAGACTATCCCTGCACTGAACGCTTCGAAGTATGTCCCTACTGGATACAGAAGATGCAAGCAATAAGTGCCCAGAGCGTATTATCGAGTTTCGCGTACCTCATAGCGGAAGGACAAAATGAAGGCCAAGCGGACACGTCTCTCGGATCAAGAAATCTACTGGTTCTTGATGAAGCTCATAACATTGAGGAGCAGTGTCTGAACCAGATTTCCGTATCTGTGGATCCCTTCACTATTCCCTGGGAGGTCTACAATCACTTTCTGCCTGAGATTCGTCAAGCGAAGACGGAGACTCAGATCAAGGAGCTCTTGCAAGAAATCAAGGAAAGACTGCAGAGTATTCGTGAACAAGGTTTCAAGGTAGCTGAGACCACCGGGCTATCTCTGGTTGAGGCTGAAGACCTCGAGAGAATCGATCGATATATCAAGAATCATGAACGGTACACTTCATCCAAGAGTGAGTGGATACTGCAGAACGAGGGGGACAAGCTGCTTGCAAAACCTGTCTTCGCAAAACAGCTTATGAAGGAGCTGGTTTGGAGACGTGCTAACTACTATATCGTGTCTTCAGCGACTATTCTTGACCCGCAGGAATATGCAGAGTTAACGGGCCTCGAGGACATGTTGGATGACGATGAGGTCTGTTTTCTGCAGGTTCCCAGTACTTTTCCAGTTGAGAATCGACCCATCATAGATAGGACAGTCGGCCCACTGTCAAGGGAGGGTTGGGAGAACAACAAGGAGAAAGCTCTTCGCAGAATAGAGGAGATCTTGAGGGAGGAGACTGGAAGCGTTGCTGTGCACTGCCACAGTTATCAACACCAGCAGTGGCTTGCCAAGAGTATTTCAGATGACTTGAAGAAGAGGCTCATTGTTCATACCAGCAAGGATCGTCAAGAGCGGCTGGAAGAGTGGAAGCGTTCTCGAGGGAAGGTGTTTGTTTCAGTCGCTTTTTCAGAAGGTCAAGACTGGAAATACGACATATGTGATGCCCAGATTCTCTTGAAAGTACCCTTTCCAGACTTGGGCGACAGAAGAGTGAAAAGACGTCTAGACTTAGGGTATCGCCAGTGGTATGATAACCAGGCAATGTTGGCGGTAATCCAAGCCTACGGCCGTGCAATCAGAGCAGAAGACGACAAAGCTAAACTGTATATCATCGACGGAAGCTTCAACAGACTGGTCAGGAACTGCTGGCCTTTCATTCCGTTATGGTTCAAAGAAGCTCTGCCTGAATCCCTTGTGCCCATTTGAAAGAATAGAAATCTCGCTCGCGCTCAAAAATGATCGTTAGCCTCCTATTTTTGGAGTCTTGGTAGTGCGTGCTTTCTTCAGTTGGAAGTTTCTTCAATGTGTTTCCAGTGGAGATTGTTTGTGGCCATTTGATTTCTGAATGGGTGGATTTTTTCCGTTCTTGAGATATGATAAGTAAGCACGTGGGTTTGAGCTCCTACATTGGCCTATCTGTTTGGCGCGTGCCACCGAAATCTAATATAAGTAGGCACAACTACGGGTCTTTGGGGCGATCTTCAGCATATGCAGACAAAGAAGACGAAGATCCTAGGATTCGCTGGCAGTCTCAGGCGTGGTTCGTACAACAGAAAGGCTCTTGACATTGCGGCAAGACTGGTTCCGCAAAATGCAGAGATGGAGATTTTTGACCTTGAGGGAATTCCGGCATTTAACCAAGATTTGGAACAAAATCCACCACCCAAGGTGAAGGAGTTCAAGGCCAAGATAAGAGCAGCCGATGCAATTCTGATTGTGACACCTGAATACAACTATTCTATCCCTGGCGTTTTGAAGAATGCTATTGATGCAGCATCCAGGCCTTATGGCGACAATCCTTTTGATGGCAAGCCGGTGGCTGTAATGGGTGCATCAATCGGAATGGCCGGCACAGCACGAGCACAGTACCATCTGCGCCAGGCTTTCGTGTTCTTGAACATGTTTCCGATTAATCATCCCGAAGTAATGATCAGTTACGCGCAAGAAAAATTTGATGATGACGGCAATCTGAAAGACGAGGAAACAAAAGAGTTGATTAAGGATCTGCTTCGCGGACTTGTAGAGTGGACTGAGAGACTAAACAAGTGAACGGCTTGGGGGAACGCTCGTCTGTTCAAGACAGCGGGAACCTGTGATATGTATTCTTAGAAAGACTAGCGCGCGCATGGTAGTCAGAAAGAGAAGTAAAGATTAGACAGACTCATCACGCTTCATAAGCAACTTCTCTTTTGCCTGGCTTGTTGGTCTCATGATTGTGAGTGCATCTGAATGAGAATGTCTTTTCTAAGAAAGCCTTTAAGGCTGCTTGAGAAATTTCATCGGGGCCCGTAGCTCAGTATGGATAGAGCAGTAGAACACTCATACTGAGCCTCCTAACCATGCTGGTGAAAGCTAAAGGTCCGGGGTTCAAATCCC
>JAPKYM010000358.1 GCA_026394315.1 Candidatus Bathyarchaeota archaeon
GGAGGTCTATTCCAATTCTCACACGGCACCACGGTTTCACCAGCGCCAGCAACACTCGAGATCTTAAAAGAACATAGATTCAAGGTCTTTGGCGGCCCTTTGGACTTTGAACTCTCAACTCCGACAGGAGTCTCGATTCTGACGAGTCTGGCCGAAACCAGCCTTGATCATCTCCCTTCCATGAGTCCTGAGGCTGTCGGATATGGCGCTGGCGACAGGCATTTTGATACGGTCCCCAATATTCTCCGGATCATCATGGGAAGAACCCCCGACCTCACAGGAGATCAGGTGATCCTGATGGAGACTAATCTTGACGATGTCACAGGCGAGACTATTGGATACGCTTCAGAGCGCCTCCTTGCCGCTGGCGCCAAAGACGTTTCCATTACACCGATCTTCGGGAAAAAGGGCCGTCCGGGCTGGGCCATCAGTATTATAGCGGATCAGAAGGACGCTGAAACACTCGCGGACATACTGACTTCAGAGACAGGAACACTTGGCCTAAGGATACTACCAAGCCACCGCATGATCCTGATGCGCGAGAACATGAAGGTGGAAGGCGAGATTTATGGAAATGGAATCACGGTCGATGTGAAGGTAGCTAGGGATCGTTCGGGCAAGATAACGAACCTAAAACCCGAGTATGATGACGTTCGAGAACTGGCATTAAGACTAGGAAGACCATTCAGGGAGATCCATGACGAAGCAACCGAACTGGCACGAAAGAAACTTGGTTTAAAGTGATCTTCACTGCAAACATTTCGAATAGGCGCGCTAGGACGCGCGCTTGGAAAAAAGGATACGGTTTTGTTTTCGCCTCTCTCTAAAGGTATCTGTCGCAAACCATGCAGTAGTATTTCTGGTAAGTTGGGTTGTATGTCAGAGGACTGAAGCACCTTGGACATACCATTCCACCTGGAGTGACTCTTCTTGCGGCTGCTGGAGTTCCCCATGCGTATCCTCTTCGTCTCCCCAAGATTGCTGCTGCCGCTATAGGTACTATCATTAGTGGAATTAAGATCAGAAGCAATAGCGGGAGTATTGAGCCTTCGGACTGCGGATTCAGAACCAAACTAACGGCTTTAGCAGCACCAGTTATATCATTACATGTTATGCTCCTATCAGGATCTGCAATTATAGAGACATTGTAGTTTCCAGTATTGTAATTGCTGGTATTCCAGCTGAACTGTACAACCTTGGTATCACCAGGGGAGAGACTGACTGATGTTGTGCCAATCCTGCTTGAATTGGCAAACAACGCGACTGGTACACTCTCCAGTACTGTCCCACGATTCACTACCGTGGCGTTATACTTTAGAACGTCTCCTTTGGTAGCAGTGGTCGCCGACGCACCTATAGAGATTGTTGCAACTTCTCTTACTGCCATGCCCGGCCCTAGGTCTATACGGATACCAATTTGTTCGCCGCGGTCATAGATTATCTGCGTTGGGCTTAGACTCTGTACAACAGCCACTCTACTTTGCGTAGTGACTGTGAAAGTGACTCCCCACGAGGTACCGGCCGTTATTAGTGGGATTTGCCAGAAGATGTTTCCGCCAGATGTTGAGTTCGGCGGCTGTGTAGCATCATTGTTGTAGGTGACGATTGATTGTGGTAACTGCTCTGTGACACGAACATTCCTTGCCGGTGGACCTTGTAATTCCTGTGCAATCTGAAGGTAAATATCCGTCAGATCCGCGCTGTCTGGAGCAAAGAAGTACTTCCCATTACCTGCGTCTGCTATTGCCTGGAGTAATGTCCCATTAACAGGGTCCTGTACGCCGGGTCCACCAAGTCCGACTGTATATACCACAGCCCCGACTGATACGGCACTCTGAGACAGCTGGACAAACTTTGAAGAAGTTGTTATTCCGATGTTTGGTCTTCCGTCTGTCATAAGCAGTATAGCTCTCTTGAAACCCGATTGCCCCTTTGACGTGATTTCATTGACGCTTCTTTCGAATGCGCCATACAGATTCGTGTAACCATATGGGGATGGTGCCGTGTCTACAGCGTGGTTAAGTGCCGTCTTACCCGAAGCGTCAGTTAACGTGAAACCAATTGTCACTGCGGAGGTCTCACTGAAGAATATGACTTCAGCCAAATCATCCGTGTGTTGCACCCCAATAAAGGCCTTTGCAGCCGCTTTGGCATCCTCGAACTTGTTGCCCCACATGCTTCCAGTTCTATCAAGTACGATTGAGGATTGGATGGGAGCAAGGCCCCCTACTCCTCCACCACCACCTGTTACGGAAATGTTGATCTTTACAGTCATGGTTTGGCCGGGTAGAGCACAAGCAGGCGTAATAGATTTGGTAGTAACTACCGTGCTTACTGTCTGAGCTTGAACTCCTGATATGGTAACGTAGGGAGACAACAAGATAAGTGTGGACAACAAAAACGAAATACATACCACTACTGATTTGCGGCCCATCTCTACCAGCCTAATAGCGTAAGCTACTTCCAAGTATTAATGAGTTATTGCGTAGCGGCAGCACAAAAGCCTTTTCAAACAGGATTCCGTACCGCGAGCCCCAAGAAAATGTTTCATGCCAAAGCGATTCAACATCTCATGATCCGAGATCACTCATGATTCCTTCACGCGCACCCAGAAGGCTGTGGCCAAAGTTCATATGTCGGCAACCGATTGAATGTTGAGCGAACTCCAGCCATTCCTATGCCTTAACCAGCACACATTGGAGTCTGAGAGCTTTGATATGTCCACAATGCAAAACAGAGAACCCGCCTGACACGAAGAACTGTATCAGCTGTGGTCGAGTCCTCAAACATGAGCGGTA
>JAPKYM010000073.1 GCA_026394315.1 Candidatus Bathyarchaeota archaeon
CATCCCTATTGGCCTCTTCCCGCAAGTCCCGCTTCCGCTTCTTATACGCCTTCAGCGGCTTACGTTCGTCGCCGTCAAAAGCCCCACGCTTCTTTGACTCTCGCTTCTTCATGTCGTCTGTGTCGCTTCCTTTCTGCCGTCACAAGACAGCCAGCCGCCGAATCTACTCGTCGTCCTTGTCTTTCTCTAATTCTCGTTTTCGCTGCTTATACAACCTTTCGGGAACACCGCCGCCCAAGTGGGCATAGCGGAGTTTTCCTAATGCCCTCTTACCAGTCTTCTTGCGGTCTATCTTCTTCATCTTGTTTTTGTCTTCCCTCTGCATTTCCTGCATTCTGTGCGAACATTGTAAAGAGCGGTCATCTTGTGGAAAATGGTAGCATTGTGTTTTCTGAGTTCCATCTGGTGATACCCTGTTGAGCTATGCAAACGAACGGAAATAGGACGTAGAGAATGCTGAAACCACAATGCCACCCTGATCTTTGTTTTGGCATCTGCGGTCAAAGCAGCAGCATCACTCATATAGGAGAAGAAGTCCTCCGCACCTTCTGCCTCCAGGTAACCAGGGCATTGTGATTGCCGGTAAAAGTGGTGATCATCACCTGTATATTGTTTCCACGTCACTCGGATTAGCATGTTCTTCTCCTTAGGAGGTGACTCCCCACGTTAGGAGTCCGTGGTTGGTGGGGAGAAATTGCCAATCTTTGACTTCTATTACAATCCCATCCTTTGTCATTCTGGACAGAATCTTCATTGCTTCTGTATGGGCCGGAGTGACAAAAGTTGGTTGTGGGTAGTTGAACAGCAAACTGCGGATTATCTCTTCTTTGCTGATGCGTTCCATTGCGTCTCCTTATCGAAACCAATGCTTCTTGCCAAACATGGGATACCTGAAAGTATACCACAATTCGAGGCCCACACTACTGACTCTTATCCACTTGTAGAAAGGCAAGAGAAGCAACCCCACAATCCCCTTCAGAAGGTCGGAAATCACTATCACTCCATATCTCCACCAAGTATCTTTCACAATGTTCTGCAAACCACTTTCTTCCTGGGGAATGAGACATATCTCAAGCAGCCCTAAGTTGAGGGTTTTCATTCTGTGGCCTTTCTACTATATCGCCCCAGGACTGGAACCAATTGCAGGCGATACATCTTGATTCGGCCCGACATGATATCATCGGCCAAAGTTGAAGAGTAACGCTTTAATGCCTCCAAAGCATCTTCGGGAGTGACACCTCTCACTTCATACTCGTCCTGATCGTCATACACGAAGAACTTTCGGAGGTCGTGATGAAGATAAGGCAACTGTTCCTTTGTGAAAGTCTGCCATCCCATGCAACCGACAATGATTCCAGCCTTCTTCACAAAGTTGAAGTCATTGCCAATTTCTGGGTTGTCGTATTGTGGCATTTTTATTTTCTCCTTTCTTGTAGCGATTACTCAGTCCACTTCACAGAACAACCATCGGTCTCAACTGGCCCGAACTGGAAAACTGGATGATAGTCATTGTCGAGGAAGGTTTCCAATAACTCTGCATAACTGCCCCATCCCTTGATTCCCTCAGTGATAGGATTCAGCCACTCGGCCAGCGTTTGCAGAATATCCGTCTCGGTCAAAGCCGAGAAATGA
>JAPKYM010000154.1 GCA_026394315.1 Candidatus Bathyarchaeota archaeon
GATAGACCTCTACGAATTAGGGGTTTCAAAGATTGTTATTGGCAACCTAACAGGCATAAGAGAGGGCAATGATAATGGAAAGAAGAGCAACTCGATGATCCATAACTTCTGGAGCTTCAACTACATCATTCAAAGACTAAAGTGTACAGCACAGGAATACGGCATAAGAGTGAAAGAAGTCAACGAGTACAAAACCTCATCAATATGCACAAGATGTGGCTCAGAAAACATTGAGAGAAAAGGCAGACTCTTCAAGTGTCTAGAATGTGGATTGGAGGCTCATAGAGATGCTATTGGCGTCTTGAACATGGCTAACCTTCAGTATGAAGAAACAGCCATCAGGGTGATGACACACCCTAACCTTCTAAAATGGGATGGAATGAGGTGGCAGCCTAAAAGGGCGATGACCCACCAACCAATGACCATGATAGAAGCTAGAATCCCCTGTTTTTAGGCAGGGGAGTGTCAAATTCAGGACGATGTAGGCAAGTGAACGGGGATAACTCTACAGAAAGCGCGCGCATTCCGAAGAGATCGCCTTTGCAAGAGGATGTCGAAAGAGTCTTAGGACAAGCGGAAAAATTAACTGAAACAGCCACTCGCGGCGAAAAAAAGATCGGTTTTGCCACACACGTCGGTATGCATCGGCAGCTCAATGAAGACAGCATGGCATCATTAGAGGTTACAGCCGCCTACGAATCGAAGACAAGGAAGCGCGTTCTACTTCTCGTTGCAGACGGGATGGGAGGCCACAACGCGGGCGAGATAGCAAGCAAGATAGGTTCCGAAACCATAGTTAATGCTCTTGCACAACTGCTAAGCTCGAAGGATGAAAACGCTTCCAGATATGATGAAACCCTCAGAGCAGCCATTTCATTGGCGAATCAAAGGATCCTAGAAGCATCTATTCAGACTACTGGAAGTGAAGGCATGGGCACTACCATCACCTTGGCAATAATCGACGGCAACCAGCTTCATGCTGCTAATGTTGGTGACTCCAGGTGCTATATAATAAACGAGGAGGACGTATGGCAGTTCACGAAGGATCATTCCTACGTTCAGCAATTGGTTGATCAAGGACAGATTACCTGTGAAGAGGCCAGAACTCATCCGAGACGAAATGAGATCACAAGAGTCGTTGGATACTATGGCGTAGTCGAAGTGGACACAGGGATCACGTCTCTGGATCAGAATGATCTCGTGCTCATCTGCTCTGACGGATTGACAGCTCACGTGGAGGACGATGAGCTAAGGCGAATAGTCCTCGACCATACAGATCCACAGAAGGCTTGCGATGAACTCGTTGAACTCGCAAACAGCAGAGGTGGCAGAGATAACATATCTGTCATCATTGCTCCAGCGAACATTGTGAATTAGCAAGCGCAACTTCATGGATTATCCGAGAGCTGAAAGACTTGGACAAACACGAATACGCTCCCGTTGCATTAGAAAGAACGCGCGCTTTGTAGATCTCTTGAATTTCTTACAATATGTCAAATTGCTCTGGAAGGCTCTAGCTTGCAACAGGTTTTGGGAATTTTGTGGAAGCCCTTGACGACTTATTTCAACTTCTTTCCAGATGATGGATAGAAGTTAATGTTTTTTCTTATTTGCTACCGCAGAATTTGAAGCGTGCTCTAATGATAGCAGTCCGAAAGCGCGCGATTCTCTATGATGTCTTGAACGTAATAGTCCTGTACGGGCCTTTCTTATCTTTGTAAGCTAGGGCTATTACATCACTATCTTGTAGCCTCTCCGACCGGCCAGTTGGAAGTTGGAGCCAAGAACCTCTTCGACCTACTGCAGTGCTGTTCAAGCTGTGCAGATCCTCAACCCAGAAGTCTCCCTGGCTGTCA
>JAPKYM010000241.1 GCA_026394315.1 Candidatus Bathyarchaeota archaeon
GACGCTTGGCCCTCGCCTGAACAGGATTCATGAGATATCAACCGGGATTTTTACTTTGAGCCTTAGATCCATTTCGTCTTGGGAAAAATGCCTACTGCCGGATGACTCGGGTCGACCACCAATACTTCTGCCCAGAAATACATCCCGTCTGACCATAGATAATAGGAGTTTAGAACTTCCATGTTGGGGTATTTCCTGGCTACTCTTTCCTCCGCGATCCGTTTGTAGCTTTCGGCCCATTTGACCTTGGTTACTCCCATGCCTTTTTGCCTACGACCTGAGACCGGTCTTGCCTTTCTGGCACCACTTCTTCGGACTCTGGCCCTAACGACTACGTAGCCCTGCTTGTCCCTGTAGCCGAGTCTTCGTGCACGCCCTAGCCTAGTGGGCTTCTCCACGCGTAGAATAGCGGGATCTCTGCGCCATTTGAAGGCAAGCTGGCGCATCATCTGCTCCGTCGCTTCGCCTCGAACTCGCAAAGATTTGCTCCTAGACTCATTTGGAGAACTCAATTATCCTCGACTCGTTTGTAGTCGCATACCCATCTTTAACGTGAAGATAGGGGGCTACTTTTGCAGTAATCTCTTGATAAACCTTCCTAGATTATTGAACTGTGCAGCTGTGAGTACTCAGCAATTGATGATTTGTATGCGAAAATGTTAGCGCGCGCTGAGTTCGATTGTTCTATGCTAATCCTGCCTCCTTCAAATAGAATCCGTCTTTCTTCCTGGTTCCGAAGCTTCTGAGACCTTTTTCGTTCAGCTGTTTGCGAAGATCTTCGGCACAGTCCGTTGTGATTTCTCCTTTCTCTAGAAGATATGAGATAGTATTCTCCGCTTGCTCATTCGTGTCGCATCTTCTTAGGTAGTCTATGACGGTCGGGGCATAGTCCTTGAATTTGTCAACTTCTCCAGCCTCCTCGCTTGTCAGATCGGAGATTCCGTGTTCAATCTCTCGGCAGAGGTTTGGGAATCTTCTTCGGAATTCATTCTTGTCCAGTTCAACCAATTCTCAGATCCTCCGCGCCTGCCTTGATTGGGGTTTCTGCACGGTCGTAGTCTGCCTTAGGACCTTGACACCAGTGGGTAAGTCACGATACAACGTCACCCCGGGGCCTATTTGGGCCCCTGTACCAATCTTCACTCCGGGCATCAAATTGACATTAATACCCGTGCTAACGTCATCCCCTATTATTGCTCCCAGCTTTTTTCTCCCGCTGTCAATTGCCTTTCCCTTGATCCTCATACGTATGCTTCTGTGATCCAGACGCAAGTTCCCAGTGATTGTTCCGGCACCGACGTTGCATCGTTCTCCTATAATGCTATCACCAATGTAGCTTTGGTGCGGGATCTTTGTGTCCTTCATGATTATACAGTTCTTGAGTTCGCAACCATTTCCTACCCGGACATTTTGGCCGATGCTCGTATATGGTCTGACGTAGCAATTCGGGCCAATTATGGATCCCTCACCGACGTATGCTGGGCCTTCTATGCGAGCTCCTGACAAGATCTTCGCGCCTGATTGTAGGATCACCGGACCTTCGATGACAGCTGTGTTTTCTGTGTTTCCGCTTCGGTCGGGTTTAAGAGTCTTCAGAGCGCGCTCATTTGCGTCGAGTAGATCCCAAGGGGCACCTATGTCAAGCCAATACTCTGGTTCTATTGGGATTGATCCGACACGTCCTCCATGTCTTACTATTTTCAGTATGGAGTCGGTTAGCTCATACTCTCCTCGTATGGATCTTCTTGTTGTCTTTACTGCATCGAAGATGCTTTTCCCGAAGAAGTATATCCCTGCATTTGCTAGGCCCTCTGGAACAGGTTGTTTAGGTTTCTCAATTATGTCTTTGACATACCCGTCCTCAGTTTGGACTAAGCCGTATTGGTTTTGATTCTTGACAGCGACGACGCTCACTGCTGCTTCTAGGGATCTGTCATTGAATGCGCTCATCATTTGCTTGATAGCATCTGGAGAGATATACAGGTCTCCATGACATAAGAGAAAACGTGATTCCTCAATCTGGTCTTTCACCAGCCCCACTGCGTCAGCGGTGCCAAGCGCCTTATGTTGATTGACGTATTTGATGGTAATGCCCAAGTTCTGTCCGTCGGAGAGATAGCTCTTAATGATTTCTCCCTTGTAACCTACTACGATTGTGAACTCTCTTACACCGTTGTGGATGAAGGCGTCGATTAGATGCAGAATCAGCGGACGGCCTCCGACTGGAATCATGTGTTTGGAACGGTTTTCCGTTAGAGGTAGCAGCCGCACCCCCTTACCAGCGGCTAGGATAACGGCTCTCAAAGCATCAGCCTCTCAGATCATTACTCTGTCAGGTAGCTTATCTTGTTGATCACGAATTTCTCTTCCGCAGCCACGGTTCTATTGCGTCGAATCTTGTTTTATCAGATTTTGAGTGTATGTGATGGTATCGCTCATTAGTGATTCTGCCCTTGATTGATCCTTTTCTTCAACAGTTATCCTGAGAATCGGTTCAGTTCCACTTGGTCGGACCAATACCCATCCTGATTCAGATGACATCCGAACACCGTCAATAGTGAGGACTTCACTTTCTGCCGATATTATCTTGGGAAGTTCCGATTCTAGTTTCTTCATGACGTTGGCCTTATGCTCACCAGGGCAAGCGACTTTGGTTCTCAGTATTGAGTATTTCGGGGCTAGACCAACGAACCTTGAGAGAGTCATGTTGACCTGCTCGCTGAAAACGGTGTTCAGAACGAGCATACTCGACAGTAGCCCGTCTGGGCACAGGCTGTAGTCGGGGTTTATCCAAGCACCGCTAGCCTCTGCGCCAAGGGCTGCTTTGTGCTTCAACACTGCTTCGGCGACGTTCACATCTCCGACAGCTGTTCTTATGACTCTACCGCCAACTGCCTCAACGCACTCCTCGATACACATCGAGGCGTCCACGGGAACAACGATTGTGCTTTCGCTGTGTGATGACACGAGATAAGCGCCGTAAGAAGCTATCAACTGATCCATGGGGACGATCGCGCCATTCTCATCGACAATAGCCATTCTGTCCGCATCACCGTCATATGCTACTCCAGCGTTTGCTCCGACCTCTTTGACAAAACTCGAGAGCACGCCCAGAGACTCAGAATCTGGCTCTGGAGAACGTCCCGGGAAGAATCCGTCGGGTTGAGCATTGATCGCGAGGACTTCGCATCCTTGATCGCGGAAGAGTCTGGGCCCGATTGAGTGTGCGGCGCCGCATCCAGGGTCCACGACGACCTTTGGTGCCCTCTCAAAGACAACTAGGTTCTTAATCATCTCGACATATCGGTCAACGCAATCCACAGAGTCCATTACGCGCAGATGCGACCAGTCCGACCGCTTCAAAACTCCTGAGCTCATAGTCTCCTCGATTCTTCTTTCTAAGCTATGATTGAAGGCCATGCCATCTCCGTCGAATAACTTCACGCCATTGTATTTCGGGGGATTGTGACTTGCAGTAACCATCGTGCCTGCATGACATTTTGTGTCCGATGTCAAATACGCCAGTACGGGAGTGGGAATCAAACCATAGTTTCTGACAGCCGCACCTCCAGCCAAGAGGCCACCAATCAAGGAGCTGGCCATCATCTGACTTGACGTTCTCGTGTCAAAGCCAACGGCCACTCTGCCCGAAGCAGTAAAATTGGCAATTGCGAGACCGAGTTTCAGCACGAACTCTGGTGTGAGATCGACATTCGCAACGCCCCGCACACCAGATGTCCCGAAGAGTCTCTCTCTCAAGTCCGACCACAAGGAGTATCTGCTCATTCCTTGCCAGAATAGTCATGTCTGGCTCACGTAGATGGAGTTTGCTGAACAACATCTTAAGGTAAGCAGATCTATCACATGCCCTACCTACGAAATGCTAGAGACTAGGCTGTCTGGGCTTCTTGGGCTACTGGAGCCACCTTAGGTGCTGGTACCTGCGGTTGAGAAAGTAGCTTTGACTTCCTGACGCCGACGTGCCGTAGAGGGCTTATTCTTTTACCGATATTGTAGATATCTGATCCTATCCCGGCCTTAGCTACGCTCCCCAGAACCATCTCATGGCAGAGCTGGTCATAGGTCAGGGCCTTTGCCTTTTCCTCAAGAACTTCGCACATCATGCGTCTTATGGCGTGTTGCTGTGAAATATTCACTCTGCTTTTGGCAAAAGCGACAACAGAAACCCTTGAAGTGTAACCATCCTTTGTCGTAATCTTGAAAATGCCATCTATTCTTGAACTACCCCTACGCACTAGGCTTCTGAGGTAGTCAGCGGAATACTCATGCCCTTTCAGTATTGTTTCGACTCTATCTCCCTTGATTTCTCTCACCAGGAAGTAGAGTTTGATGGATTGGTGTGAGAAGTCTCCGGTTATTTCGTAGAGAGTACTCTCCACTACTCTTCCAAGTAATCTAGATGGATCTGCGCACGGAATGTTAGCAATATTGAGTTCGCCGAAATATGATGGTGTGAATACTTGGTACCATTCTTTCAATCGCCACTTATCTCGGATCCTTCCAGGGGCTTTTGACAAGTGTTAGACCTCAATCTTGGCTCGAGCTACTACCATAGCCATCCTTAAAATGTTTGCTGGGATTCCTTGGATGCACCTTTGCATCATCGCGCTGGTGCGCGTACCATGTTCAATTCTCCCGAACTTATTGTTTCCTTGGAGGCCACATCAGACTTTGGGGTAAAGTGAAGCCCTTGTTGAATTTCGTTTCTACGCTTTTTGGCCAATCTTCGGGTTCAAATCCGTGAGTGGACAGGAAAGCGGCCACCCAGCGCGTCAGTCCTAGGCCTGAGCAACCTGTCCAAGTCTCTCGGTTCTTAAGTTCGCGAATGCTGAAGCTCTCAATGAACTTCAGTTTGTGTACGAAGCACCCCGCAACCTCAAGCCATTCAGAGGACTCTCTCGATCCTCTGTACGGCAGATATATCTCAAGGTCGTATGCGGGCACTTTCTCACTGTCATGGATGTTCATATCCACCGAACCTTCGCGGGCCCAGAAGGGTATAGCCGCGGTGACTCGCCACTCCATGTCTAGAGATTTGTCAGCCACGTGGACGCATCGGTCTAGAATCGAGTCTCGGATCTCAACGATCTGCTTGGGCGTGCCCAGATAGGTCAGCTCTATTCTCTGGAACTCTTGAACCCTGACCATTCCTTCAACTCCGCCGCCCTCCCACCTGTAGGTCCATCCTGATGCATCGTAGAGTTTGTGTGGGTAGTCGTCCTGATTCAAGGTCTCTTTTCCGTAGAACTGCCAGAATGGTTCGCATTGAGCTGGGGCCAGCACATATTCTGGATCCTTGAGGGCTCTCTTTAGGGACGCTCTTGATATCTCTTTCGTCAATCGCATCGTCTCTTTGAATTCATTGAAGGCGTCTGGGTCTCTTGGTGGAGGGAAGCAGTAGTACATACCTTCAGGGATATCATTGAGGTATCCTGGCATCTTCTTCATTACGTCAAGAGGGATCAATTTTGGAAGCATGAAGGGTTGGAAGCCTAGGTGATGAGCGACCTCATCCAATAGAATGTTCCTTGTTATTGTGAAAAGTTGTGCGTAGGGAGTTGTGTAGATCCACTGGCCACGTCCTGGAAACTCTTTAACCCACCCTAGCTCGATTGCTGTCTGCATGGGATCCTTGTCAAACTTAGCCTGTTTGGCTGCGCCTTTCTTTACGATTAGATTGGTCTGAATAGTCGGTGCCGGTTTTGCAGCTCCAGCAAGAATGTCTTTAACTCTAGTAATGAGTCTGTCAGGTACGTTGTTCTTAAGGTCGTGCTCGCTCATCTCGCCAACGATAATCCTCGCCTTGTCCCGCTGATACTCAACTCTGTAGATGCCAGGCATTGCCCTTATCCTATTAGCTGTCTCCGTGTTGATTTCATGGGCACTTGGAATCGAGAATTCTATGGTTTGAGCTTTGAGCTCTCTTATGCCAATCTTGAAGTCTCGTCCAAGTGTGCCTGCAAGGAATTTTCTTAATCTTAGAGAAGCTGTCGTTGCCCTGACAAGTGTTCCAGATTCGATTGTTATCTGGAGGGAGGTGCCTTCAAGATTCCATGTGGTGACCTTTGCTGCCTCGGCTTCCTGACCTTTCGGAACACCCTTGGTCATGATTGTTCTGTTCGCTTCCTCGACAGCTGATTCTATGGTCTCTCGTGCTTTTTCCGCATCTTCGCTCAGCTTCATTAGTAGCGTTGCGTGCATCCTAAGCTCTTCTTTCACTCTCAACAACCTCCAAGGTTTTGCAGGCGGCATCCATGCATAACAGTAAGTCATCGATCGTGGCTATGAATGTTTCAAGGTTGCCACGACACGTTATTGAGGTGGTTGTGACATTCCCTTTAGCATTTGATCTTACCTTTATCGTAGGGGGGGCGCATAGATTGTCTGGCTCCAGGGACTCGGCAATGGCCTTACACAGCTTGGCGCTTATACATTTGATTCGTATTCTCATTCTCATTGGTCAAGTGACCTTGATACTCTCTGGCTCAGTTCTTCGATGAATTCCTTCAATCTTGAGCTGTGAATTTGAGCACCGGCAGCCACTTTGTGCCCTCCACCTATTCCGCCATATCTTTCTGCAAGGACTTGAAGCTCGAGACCTAGGTTTAGGCCTTTCTCGACCATTTTGTCGTTGGCGCGAACTGATAGCTTTATTTCATTATTTTTCGTTCTTGCGGACACAATCATTACCCTATCCGGTGCGAAAGTCTCAGAGGAGGACAGCATGGTGGATACTGCACCTGTCATATTTTCGCTGAGGAATTCCTCTCCGTGTATTATGCAGAGACTGCCAAGGTTCTCTACTACTCCAGGCCTCTCACCTATCATAGAGACATATTTTGCCAGAGTCCTTCGATGTTCCGAGAGCACATTGATCGCCTCGGCCAAAGTCGAGCCTCGTTCGCCCATGCATATGGCCACAGCAAGGGATTGGTGCTCCATTCTTCCGCAGGCGTTGATCAAGGTAGCGTATTCTCTAGCATCTCGGGTAGGGGTCCATTTCTCCTCGTGCAGGAGCGTGTAGACAGTTCCAATCAAGTTCATTGCCACCGCTCCTGCAAGGCCTTTTGAAGTAATGTGTTCGACTATGGCTGATAGTATCTTCTTCTTTTCATCATTTGACAGTTCAACGAATGTTCGCCATCTGTCACCGATCTTGATGGGAATCGATAAGGAGGATAATAGTGCCAGACAAGCGTCCTCTTCTCCGCTTAGTCCTGGAAGAAATGGGTTCATAGTGTGTGACAGGGCTTTGTGGAGTGGTCGCGTTTCCCTTCCAAAGATTATTAGATCGGTTTCAGTTTCGAGAAGACCATTTTCTGTAGCATCTTCGACTATAAGCGAATTAAAGCCACGCAGCATCCGCTTTTCGTTCTTGTCTTGCATGTCCCCTAATGAGCCCACAACTGCCAGAGGAGACAGGTCAATGTTCTTCCGGTCTAATGCCTTTGCCACTGCGTAGGATACTCCCGCTCCGCTGACTTCCTTTCCTCCATCAATGCCTGATAGGTGGGGATTGACTTGTATCACCTTGTTGAAATCCTGCCCTTTGATTTGATGGTGATCAAGTATAACTACGGTTTTTGACTCGGCAAGGTCTCTGAGGAGGTCTAGATAGCCGCTTCCAATGTCTGAGAGGATCACAGAACTAGAAGTCGATTTTGACAGGAATTCCACCGCTTCGAGGTCGAGCTGCTTCAGGATCCTCAGATGAAAAGTCGCGCCCATTCTATGAAGTGATTTTGATAATATCCCAGCAGCCGTTATTCCATCCGCGTCAAAGTGACAGCAGACGGTA